>JAJDBB010000025.1 GCA_029261555.1 Nitrospinaceae bacterium
CCGCCGCTCAGAACAACGCAGTCAAGAGCCAGGGACAGGCGGCCAAGTTGACCGCGGAAGGCGGAAGCGCGAAAGCTGTTGAGAAGGCCAATGCGGAAGCTACCAAGGCGACTACTAAAGCAGGAGAGTCGTCCAAACAAACGGAGTCGGCATTGAAAGGCGTTAAGGCTGGAAACGTCGACGCCGCGACCAAGGCCAACACGAACTCTCAAACCACCCTAAAAGAAACCGGCGGAGAAAAACCTGCTGGCGGAAAACCTGGCGACCAGAGCGGTAAACCAGGAACCGATGGCGGTAAACCCGGCGAAGAAGGTAAACCACAGCCAAAGGGAGAAGGAAAACCTCCACCCAATGAAGGAGGAAAGCCTCTGCCTAAAGGACCGCCGCCTGGCAATGCTGGAGGCCCGCCGCCTACCAATGAACTAGTGGGCAACATTCTGGCGAACCCTGAGGTCGAGCAAGCTCTATCAAGAGGCGAAACGGAAATTCAGAATACGCTGTCAAGCGACGCCCAGTAAGTTGAGCGGGGGACGGCCTCAGCTAAAGCGGATTTTCGCGGGCCTGATTTTTTCTTCCAGTTGCGCTTTTATCTGGCGGGTGATGGCGGACCCCAGAACGCCGCTGATGAGTCCGCCGCCAAAAAGCAAGGCGAGGAGGGTGGTGATCAGGGAATGGGCGCGGTCCTTGAGTTCTTTTTCGTCGGCGACCAACAAACTGTTTTGGCTGGCGACCATTTCGTAAAGAATATTTTTGATGGCCTGGGCCGTCGGCGCGGCCTTGGTTCCCAACCACAAATTAGCCTTGTTCCATTTTTCACCGGAGCGTATTTGAATCATTTTTGCTGGAAGCGGTTCAAACATTGTTCGCGCGGCGCCTAAATTATTAAACGCCCTTTTTTGTTCTTCGGTTAACAATTCAATATTCTGCTCCAGCATTTTGAACCGTCTGGATTTTCTCTCCCAAAGCTTTTCGTAGCCTTTAATAAATTTTTTCTCTCCAGAGATCAAATAGCTTTCAATATTCGCCAGAACCGTGCTCATGACGACCTCTATGTCCGCCATGGCTCCGAGCAATTCCTTGCGCTCGGGAGTGGGCTTGATCTTCGTTTCCAATTCGATCATTGTGGCGATATGGGCCAGAATGGTTTTCTCCAAAGGCACCGCTTCCTCGAAGAGAATTTTGTGCGCGGGCCGGTTCTCCACCAACCAGGCGATTTTCTGAATCTGATCCTGGTGCTTTTTGAAGGTGGCGAGTTTTTTCTGGACGACGCCCAGCCTATTCAAGTTGCCGGGGTCGGTCCAGTTGGCGGAAAGTTCCTCAAGTTTTTTCAGGGAGGGTTCAATTTCATCCGTCCAGGCGTTGGCTTGTTCCTCATTGAATATTTCTTCTCCCAACAGCATCCAGCCTCGCAGTCCGGCCAGGGAATGGTTGACGCCGTTCAAGAGCATGAGACTGGTTTGCACGGTGGGAACTCTCAGGTTGACGACCCGTTTGGAAATTTTCTCCATGTTCAGAGCCTGTTGAATCCCGATGGCCACCGCCCCGACCAGGAACAAAGTGATCAGGGTGAAGCCCAAGCCCACCTTGGTTCCAACCTGCATGTTTTTTAGCCACATAATAGTCGATTATCCCTGAAAAAATGAAAACGCGCGCTCTGGCAGGTTGCCCTTTTGCCAAAGCCGAAATTTATAGATTCTGGACGGTTTCAATGTAAACATAAACGGGACGGTTGGGTCAAACATTATTGACTTTGGGAACCGACGGACGGAAAGGGAATTTTTTCCAATATTATTTATTTACCCGGCGTCGCGCGATTGTTTAAAATTTTATTACGAATCCAGAAAGCGCGGTTAGAATCATAAACTTGATTTATTGCTTGGAGCGTAACTTGGCGAGCCTTTTTAAATTTAAAACCGAAAATATAAAGGGCGACCTCTTTGGCGGAGTGACCGCCGGAATTGTCGCTCTGCCTTTAGCCTTGGCCTTTGGCGTGCAATCGGGACTGGGGGCCACCGCCGGACTTTACGGCGCGATCGCTCTGGGAATCGTCGCCGCAATATTCGGCGGCACCGCTTGCCAGATCAGCGGTCCCACGGGACCCATGACCGTGGTTTCCACCGTGGTCGTCATGCAGGCGATCGATACCTACGGAAGTATTGAAAGTGGACTGGGATTCATCGTCCTCATTTTCATGCTTTCCGGTGTGTTCCAGATTATTTTTGGACTGTTAAAGCTAGGAACTTACATTGAGTACATTCCCTATCCGGTGGTTTCGGGTTTTATGACCGGCATTGGCGTCATCATCATTATTCTTTCGATATTTCCGTTCGTGGGGCTGGATTCGCCGAAAACGGTGATCGACGTTGTGAAAAACCTGGACGTCGTTTTTTCCACCTTTAACAGCGAGGCGGGGTTTGTCGCCACCGCCACCATCGGCATAATTTACCTATTTCCTCAAATCACCCGCTCGGTGCCCAGCGCTCTGGTGGCGTTAATCCTGCTCAGCGTCGTCGCCTACTGGGCGGATTTGAACATTCCCGTTATCGGAGAAATCCCCGCAGGCCTGCCGGAAATAAAAATATCAGCCATAGCCGGGCTGACTCTGGAAAACCTGAACATAAACCTGCTGGTGGAACTGGCGTTGACGTTGGCTATTCTTGGCGCGATCGATTCCTTGTTGACTTCGGTGATTGCAGATAACGTGACCAAGACCCGGCACGACAGCAACCGTGAATTAATTGGGCAGGGGCTTGGCAACATCGTTGCGGGTAGTATTGGGGGGCTTCCCGGGGCGGGAGCCACCATGCGGACTCTTGTCAACGTGAACTCGGGCGGTAAGTACCGGATTTCCGGCGTCGTCCACGGCGCTCTTTTGCTGACCATCCTTCTGGGGCTTGGCGCTTACGCCCAGCACATTCCCCGCGCCGTGCTTGCGGGAATCCTGATCACCGTCGGTATAGGAATTATCGACTACAAAGGTCTGCGCCATCTTCCCCATGTGCCCAAAGCCGACAAGTGGGTGATGATCCTGGTGTTGCTGATGACGGTGTTCATCGACCTTATCCAGGCGGTGGCCGCAGGTCTGATCCTGTCCTCCATTCTGTTCATGAAAAAAATGAGCGACGACCTGATCCAGGAAGTTAAAATCGCTCCGCTCAAGGACTATGTTCACGATATTCCCTGGCAGAACGCCCAAATTCCCGATCATATTATTGATAAGATTTATGTGAAACAACTGGAAGGTCCTTTCTTTTTCGGCTTCGCGTCCGCGTTCCAGAAGATGGCCAAAACCCTGCCCGACGTCAAGGCTGTCGTATTTCGCATGAAAAAAGTGCCGCACATCGACCAAACCGGTTTGTACGCGCTGGAAGAGGTGATCATGGATTTGGAGAAAAAGGGAATCGTGGTGGTGATGGCGGGACTGCAACCTCAACCGCTACGCATGCTCAAGCGCATTAACCTGATACCCGGATTGATTCCGGAACATTACACCTTTGAACGATTCAATGAGTGTATCTTGTGGCTGGAAAGCCAGTTGAAATTGTCGGAGGGAGATGAAACGAGGTTTTTTGATGAGCTTGGCAACAAGGAGCTTCATATGCCTCTTAAATACACGTTATAAACCAGGTCCCTTTTTTGAGGAGATGGAGGGTTGAACGCATTTCAGAATTTGAAAGACGGCAACGAACGGCGCTGTTCGGGAAAAGCCAATCACCCGCGCCAGTTTGCGGAGCGCGTATAGGAATTGGCAGGCTGACAACAGCCGTCGGTCGCCGTGTTGTCCTGCGCGGGTTTGTGGACCGCGGCGAATTGCAGGTCGCGGGCGCGGTGTATAATCTGGATAAGGGAAACGTAGATTAGCTCTAGGGAGAATCGCATGCCTTTGTGGTTGTTGGTTGGAATCGGCGGGTTTATCGGCGCCATACTAAGATACGCGGTGAGTTTTGCCGTGCAGGGGAATAATCCAACGTTTCCCTGGGGCACCCTGTGCGTCAACGTTTCGGGGAGCTTCCTGCTGGGCGTGTTCATGGTACTGGCGGAAAAGGGGTTCATCGGTCAGGAGGCCCGCGTGTTTTTCGCCATCGGGGTTCTAGGGGCCTTCACCACTATGTCCACGTTCGGATACGAATCTTTTAAAATGCTGGAGGATAGGCAAACGGCGTCGTTTGGATTGAACCTGTTTGGAAATTTCGGACTCGTCCTGCTCTCGGTATTTTTAGGAAAACTCGCGGCGGCCTCCCTCTGGGGCAAATAACCCGCTGCTCGCCGCAGGGGCAACTAGTGTAGCGTTTAAGGGAAAAGGTTCAAGTTTCGGTGAGTTTGCAAATCTAAACCCTTATGCCTCCAGGCGCTTGCCTGGCCGCCGGAGGCAGTTGTTGGAGAATGGATAGCTTTTCTTAAATTGTCCGCCTGTCTAACGGGAAAAATATAATGAAAAAAGAATCGGAAGCTGTTTTATTGCGAATCTTCATCGGCGAGTCGGACAAGTTCGACGGCCAACCTCTGCACGCCTACCTGTTAAAGTTTTTCCGCGAGGAGGGACTGGCGGGGACCACGGTTTTGCGGGGTATGGCGGGATTTGGAAAAAATAGCCACATCCATACAGCCAATATTCTCCGGCTCTCGACCGACCTGCCTATCGTGCTCGAGGTGGTGGACAAAGCGGAAAACATCGAACGGATCAAACCCAAGCTGGACGAAATCATCACCGAAGGCCTGATCACCGAGGAAAAGGTGAAGGTGATTTTATACGAGGCTTCGAGAGATAATTCTGGATAGCCCCCGCCAGGGAAGCGTTGCAATTAATGGTGAGCTTGCAACTCGAATACAGTAACTAAAGTTCGACGGATTAGACTTCAAACTGAAAAGACACTTTCAAATCGTCAGCTATCGGGTCCAGCGTCAAGTTGGTCCGGCGGCGGGAGTCCGCCCATGAGATGCAGGGTGGAGGTGTGGAAGGCGGTTTCGGCGCCTTCTTCTGCGATGATCTTCAAAACTTTTAGCAGGACGTCCTGTTTCACTTCGTGAAAGTAAACCCAGTTGGTGGTTTTCGTGAAGGTGTAGATAAAGAAATCCAGCGACGACGGGGCAAAGGCGTTGAAGTTGACGATCATGGTTTTGCGCGCGTCGATTTCCGGATGGTCCGTCAACATCTCCTTGACGCGATTTATAATTTTTTCTAACTTGCCGACGTCTTCGTAACGCAGGCCGATGGTTTCGTAAATCCGGCGGTTTTTCATGCGCGAAGGATTTTCCACCGCGATGTTGGCGAACACGGAGTTGGGAACGTAAAGCGGGCGGGCGTCGAACGTCCGTATCCGCGTCAACCGCCAGCCGATATATTCCACCGTGCCCTCGATGTCCCGGTCGGGGGAGCGCACCCAGTCGCCCACCGCGAAGGGGCGGTCCAGAAACAGCATGAGTCCGCCGAAAAAATTGGCCAGCAGGTCCTTGGCCGCGAAGCCTACGGCGATGCCGCCGATGCCGCCAAACGCCAGCACGCCGGAAATGCTGTAGCCCAGGGTTTGCATGGCCACCAGAACGCCGGTGACCATTACCACCACGCGCATCAACTGCGATATGGCGTTGACGGTGGTTTTGTCGATGGCTTCGTCGTCCTCCCTGGATAGAAAATTGCTTTCGCCAAACCTGATCAGGCGAATCAGAAACCAAACGAAGGCGTAAATAATCAGCGTGTCGCGGATAGGCTCCGCGGCGGCGAAAATGTGCGCGCCTTTTTTTTCTTTCTGTAATATTTCTACCGCGAAAGAAATCCCGATCACCCAGATGATCATGGTGACCGGTCGCCCCAAAGCTTCTACGACCGATTCGTCCCATTTGTTTTTGGTTTTTTCCAGGCGAGCGTGCAGGCGGCTACGGACGCTTCTTTGGATCGCGTCCAGTATGAACGCGGCGATGAGAACGGCGCCGACCTGGATGACGTAGGCGTTTTCGGTTTTTAAAAATCCAAAAACCGTTTTTGTCAGGGAATCAAAATCCATTGAATATTCGGGGTATGGGGGTTGGCGGACAAAAAGGCATTCTAACAAGAGTGCGCCGGTAACTTCAACGAAGCTTTTTTTTACCTGGCGGGCGGCGCGACGTTGCGTTGAATTTTGGGAAGAAAGCGTTCAGGTCGGGGAATAGACCTTAGGAACTGGAAATATTGGGCTTGACCCGCGCCGAAGTATTCATTATCCTTGAATGTAAATCCAGACAAACTAATATAGAAGCGCCTCGAATAATTTGAGGCCCGCGCTGTTGGCGCCATTGAAAAAGGAATATGCGATTATGAATTCCGCCCCGAGTTCCGCATTGTCTTCCCCAAAAATTTTAGAGGAAGTTCTCGAGTTGATTACCCATTTCAACTCGTGCCAAACCTTTTCCCAGCTTGAGGCTGAGATTGAAGACCGTCTGTTGCCTTTTCTGGATTGCCAATCGGCGTTTTACGGTTGGACGGACCGGGACATTTATCAGGTCGAATGGATCGGCGGACCGGGAGTTCCCGATGAGGATTTGCCGGGCGTTCAAAGCGCTCTTTCCCAATTTCCCCTGATCCATTTACTAAGAAACAAATATCTGGATACGGCCTCTGTGGAAGGGGACGTTTCCAGCGCCGAATTTTCCGAGCGAATGAAGGAATTTTTGCTGGAAAACTTCTCCTCCCCTGAAGAAGTTCCGGAGTATTACCGGTCCATGCAGGGTGCCTGCGTCGCCGTGAGCCGGGCGGAAAACTATCTGATCATGGGGGTCGCGCGCTCCAAGGGCGAACCTTTTGACGCTGCCGAATCGGATTTGTTCCAATTGATTTTTCCGCATCTGGCCAACTGTTTCCGCAACCTGAATTTCCGGGAACGTTTCGCCAAATTTTACGAGTTCATGAAATCTCTGACCGACACTTCCCGCGCGGTTGCTCTGGTAGACGGGGACTTGCGAATTTTATTTTTTAACGACCGATTTCACGAATTGTTTGAACTTCCTCTTTGGGAAAAAATTCCCGAAGAACTGGAAAAGGTGTTTTCGGGCCGGGACCAAAATAAACTTTTCCAGCGGGAAAACTCCCCGGACCACATTGAACTACCGTTTTTCACTTTGCCCCAGGGCGTCTTTCGATTGACGGCCCATCCGGTTTACCCGGACGCCGGAGAGACGAACCCCTGCTGGCATCTGGGCCTGGAGCAGGCGTCGGATCCATATCACAAAATGAACGCGTTGAGCGAGAAGGCGGGCCTGACCTGGCGGGAAATGGAGATCTGTTGTTTGATCCACGACGGGCTGGGCAAGGATGAAATCGGCGCGCGCCTGGGCATCAGCCCGCATACGGTACGAACGCATCTCAAAAAAGTTCACAAAAAGCTTAACGTCAATACCCGCACCCAATTGGTGGCTTATTTGAACCAATTGGTACACAACGCCTGATAGCCGTCCCCGCCCCATTCACGCTCATGCCCGACCCAGAAGAAAAAAAACTTTCCGAAGAACAAGAGCTTCTCGAGGAAAAAGAACTCTCCCCCGAAGACCGGAAAAAGGCCAATTTAAATATCGCGCTGGTCCTTTGCGCCCTGGCGCTGGTTGGCTTTTCCTTTTTCTGGCACATCATTTCCCTTTGGCTGGGCAAGTAAAACCCATTCTGTAAATCTCTCCGAATTCCTCCCTGAGTCAAGTTTTTACCGCTTTTAGCGGGGCTTTTTCAAAAAACTCAAAAAAAACAAACTTTTCTGGAATAAATTTTCATTGAAAACCTCTTTATTCTCTAATAAGGTGCAAATTTTTACAATCTGAGGGGGTTATTTCATGAAAAAAACGTTCGGTCTGTTATTGGTCTGTCTTGCGGTCTGTTTTCCCGTACAATCCGCGTTTGGCTTCGATTTCGAGTTTGATTACCACGGTTCGCTGGGAAAGGGAAAGCACGAGCGTTACGTTCCCCCTATAAGCAACCCCCTGTTCAACGAAACGCCCTACATCACCACAGAAGTCCGTCCGCTTTTTATTCACAACACCATACCCGATAGTTTTCTGACGGGCGGCGGTCATATTAACGTTTACGCGATAGAGCTTCGCATGGCCCTGAACGAGCGGTTGGGACTCATCGCCTCCAAGGACGGCTATGTAGACGCGGACTTTAACGGCGTTCTTCCGGACGAGGAAGGTTTTGCCAATATTTCCCTGGGATTGAAATATGCGGTGTGGAACAAGCCGCAAAAAGACGAAATCGTTACGGTGGGATTCGAATTTGAACTGCCCTCCGGCGATCTGGACGCAGGCGCCATCAGCATTCAGGGACAGGGCGGCGGACTGGTGGACCTCTTCGTTTCCGGCGCAAAAAACATTGGCCGCCTGGGATTGGAAGCCAATACCGGTTTTAACGTGGCGTTGGAGGACGAGGATACTTCCATGTGGCATTGGGCCGTGCATTTCGATTATGCGCTGACCCCGAAATTTTTCCCGGTCCTCGAGTTTAATGGATTCGATACTATCGACGATTCGAATCGAACTCCGGTCGGTTTTGAGGGCGTGGATCTGGTGAACTTCGGCGCGACCAACGCCGGAACCGTTGTCACCTACGGAATTGGTTTCCGGTATCAATTCACCGACCATATTCAGGCCGGAGCCGGCTGGGAAACTTCCATCAGCGGCAGAGAAGATATTTTTGGAGACCGGGCCAACGTGGATCTGGTCTATTCGTTTTAAAGATACCGTTGACAGCCGGCGCGGCCGGCGGTTGACCGTTTAATAATCCCTCTCCCGCAACGGGGCGCTCATTGAGCCGCTCCAGCAAGGGAGAGGGATTTTTTTATGCCTTTCTGCTTGGTACCCAGGCGTCAACAGACGAAGGCAATTTTTTAACCCCCTCTTGCAAAGAGGGCTGGGGTGATTTCTCCTTTAAGAAATTTAATAGATCGGTTTTTCTTGCGGCGCAACCGCTACAGGTAATAGCTTATCTTTGAATATTTTTCTTTAAATTATCACCCGTCAACCGACCACTGCCAACAGTTTGCAGAAGACAAACAAATCCGCCATACTGTCCCGGTAAATTTTACATTCCTCTAAAACTTCGCAACGAATGAATTCTTCAAACCGGGAACTGTTGTTCCGCGAAACCCAGCAATTTCGCCAACCGCTTTTGTGGTGTTGCGTGACCGCGCTTGGCATAGCCGTTACGGGACCCGTCACCTACGCCATGATCCACCGCCTGCTCCTGAACGACGCCGGGTACGCCTCGGGATTTTCCGACGCGGCGATTTTTTGGGGCGGGTTGGCGATCATCCTGACGCTTTTGGGGTTTGTCGGGATGCTGGCCCTGGCGCGGCTGACGGCTGAAGTTTGGTCCGACGGCGTCACGATAAAATATTTTCCCTTCCACCGGGAGGAGCTGCGCATCACCCCGCAACAGATCGGGGAATTTCAGGCCAAAACGTTCAAGACCGTGCGGGAGCTTCGGCGAAACGGGGGCAGGGAAATTCCTCGGAGCAATATTTTTTCGTTAGCCGGGGACAGCGGCGTACGTCTGGAGCTTGCGGACGGGCAATGTTATTTCATTGGCACGGAAAGCCCGCAACAACTGACCGCCGCGATTTTGTATTCCATCGACCCGGAGAACGAAGCGTTCCAGGGAGGATGCTCCATTGGGCAAGCGCCCGCCGGCCCACCGTCAAACTGAAAAGCCTTTAATAACTCCTCTCCCTCCAAGAGAGGACGTAGGTGAGGGTGAGTTGATAATTCCCCTTCGAAGGTTGCCCTGTCCCGGTTTAAAGGATTTAACGATTTTATCTACTCGTGAACCCGCCAAAAATTTATTCGCTCTTTTCCCACAGAAGGCGCACAGGTCCCTACCGGCCAAGCATCCTCCACTCTATTGATTTTTAAGTTTTTATGGCTATTTCTCCGTCTGGGGTTTACAATCTCAATGGGCGTTCATCTCCCGCGTTTTTCCATCCGTCCCTCAGCCCGCCACGACAGAATAATTAAAAAAGGAACCCCATGAACCACGATAAAACCGCCATCTACCTCAACGAGCACCTGGAGTTCTTCAACGACTATCCGGAACTGTTGCATAAAATCCGCGAGATCGATCCGGGGGACTTGCCGCTTCAACCGCTCAAAACCTTGAGCGTCGCCGACCGCATCATCCAGCGCGCCAACGCGGACAAGGAAAATTTGAAAAACCGCCTGGACTGGTTCCTTGAAATCGCCCAGGCCAACGAACAAATCCAAACCCATCTCCACGAAATCGAGCGCCTCGTCATCACCAGCACGCATCTACCGCAAATGATCCAGCAATTGTGCCGGGAGGTTTCCGAACGTTTCGACATGCCCTTCGTCAAGGTTTGCCTGGTGGCCGACGGCAAACACTTCATCGACGGGGATCTGCGCAACCAGTTTTCAGAGGAACTCGACGGGGTTTTGGATTTCAAGGATCAGGCAACGGTTTCCGGCTGGTTCCTGGACGGATTTAAACCGGTCCTGCATGGCGAAGTGAACGGCGATTCGTTTTTATTCCCGCAAAACGGCGGCGATTCCGTCGCGCGTTCCGAGTTGCTTGTTCCGCTGGTCATCCGCGGCGCCGTCGCCGGGGCCATAGGGCTGGCCAGTCCCAACGAGGGCCATTTCCACGAAGGCTTGCGCACGGACTTTCTCGAGCGTCTGGCGGACAAGCTGGCCCTTGCCATCGACAATATCCTGTTGCTGGATTTATTAAAAAGTCGACCGGTGATCGACCCGGTCACGGGGATCTACAATCATAATTTTCTGGAACCGATTTTGCTCCGTGAATGGGACCGCACCCGTCGCCAGAAAAAACCTATGTCCTGCGTCAAAATGCGGATTGACTATTTCAACGATCTTTTGGATACTGAGAGTATTGAGCCGGGCCAAAAAATTCTTAAACAAACGGGGGACGTTCTGAAATCCAACTCCCGCGTCGGGGACTTTTTGATCCGCGCCGAGGACGGAGCGGAATTCGTCCTGCTGTTGCCGGATATCGATTCTTCGGCGGCCCTGGCGATCGCCGATAGAATCCAGAAGCATCTGCAGAAGGACGTTTCGGCGGACCGGGAAATCCAGGCGGCCTTTAACTTGGGCGTCGCGACTTTCCCCGGAGAAGACGACCGAGACGCCCGGCAACTGATCGACAACGCTTCCCTGGCTTTGGAACAGGCCGTGGAAAAGGGACGCAACCAACTCGTAGCGCTATGATTCGTAAAGCAAAGCCCGCGGACGCGCCGGCGATTCAAAAACTCATTCACTTGCACGGCGAAAAAGGCCAGATGCTGGACCGGGATCTTACGGACGTTCTCGGCGCCATCGGCAACTTTTTTGTTTGTGAAAAAAACGGAGCGGTGATCGGCGCCTGCGCGCTGAATTATCAATGGGACCAAACCGTGGAAATCCGGTCGCTGGCCGTGGATCCCTCGCATTTTGGCGAGAAGGTGGCCAGTCGGCTGATCGAGGCGGGAATCGAAGACGCCCGCTCAAGCGACAAGGAAACTATTTTCGTTTTGACCTACGCGGTTCCGCTGTTCCACAAGTTCGGATTTGAAGTCGTTGAAAAAGCGACGCTTCCGGTAAAGGTCTGGAACGATTGCCAGGGCTGCCCGAAAGAGGAAAACTGCGACGAGATCGCCATGGCCCGACCGCTCCATATGGCCCTGCAGGAAACGCTTGAGTCGCCTAGCGAAACAGCCGATAAAAATATAACTGAAGCGGCACCTTCCGAATATTGATCGATAAAATTATCACCGGGAAAACTTGATTCCCGAAGGAGTCCAAAATGATGGACGCATTTTTCAACGCACTATCCGGTCTGCGCGTTGCCACCAAACGAGTGGAGACCAGCGCCAACAACATCGCCAACATTCAGACGCCCGGATTCAAAAAAAGTTCTGTCAACGTGAGCGACGTGCAATCCGGCGGCGCCAACGCCAACGCTACCAGCCGCGTCAACACCCAGGGTCCGATTCTCACGACGTCCAATCCCATCGACCTTGCCGTTGCCGGCAACGGATTTTTTCAAGTCTCCCTGGCCGACGGCTCGACGGGGTTCACCCGCTCTGGAAGTTTTAAGATCGACGGGCAGGGGCGCTTGGCCGATTCCAACGGCAACCCCCTGCAACCTCCGGTGACGGTGCCTGGCGGAAGCACATCCCTTTCAATCGGAGAAGACGGTTCGGTCTCCGCATTGGTTGGCGGCCAGGCGACAAATATCGGGCAAATTGAATTGGCGGGCTTCAACAACCCGTCCGGGCTGTCCAGTTCAGGCAACAATATTTTACAAGCGTCAGGCTCGTCCGGCCAGGCGTTGACCGGCCTTCCAGGCACGGGGGAGTTCGGCAATATTATCTCCGGCGGCGTGGAAGGATCGAACGTCGATATCGCCGAAGAGTTGGTCGGCCAGTTGGTATCCAAGCAAGCGTTCAGCGCCAACATCAACGTGATTCGCGTTGTCGACGAAATGACCGGCTCGTTACTGGACATCACCTCCTAACCAGCTGCTCGCCGCAGGGGCAATAGGTGTAACTTGTTTGGGTAACGCTACAAGCTTTGGTGAGCTTGCAACTCAAATACAATAGTGAAAGTTCAAGAGTAAAAGTTGACAGTGGTCGGTTGACAGTTGTCAGTTCAAGGAAAATGATCCAATCGCCAACCACTGGGTCCAGCGGTACGCTGGCGCCGGAGGCGATTTTTTAAAGAACGGCGTTTATTGATGCAAAGTATTCTGAAAGTAAAAAGCCTCCGATGAGTCTTCTGGACAAGGAAAGCCTGAACTACTTCACCGTTGTCGAGCAGTATTTTGTAAAGCTCAAGGACTCTGGCCTGTTCCTCTCCGCCAACGATTATCATTTGATCTCCGAATGGGAAACTCGCGGCGTCCCCGCGCCGACCTTGTGCCGCGCGATTGAAAACGGCGTCGAGCAGGCCCGGTCGAATCAACGCGACCCGTACCGGCGGCTCTCTCTCTCTTACCTTAAACCCATCATCGACGACGAAATACAGCGGGCGGAACGGTGACGCACGCAAAAACAAAATCCAAAGCGGAGGAAAAACCTCCCGTTGCCGCCGGTTCCGACTATGAACTGTTCAAGGCCAAGGGACTGACGCAGGCCCGGCTTGATAAAAAATTTCAGTGCGGCGTTTGTTCCGGCGACGGCAACATTTATTGCGAAGACGAACGCGGTCTTTCCTATACCAAGCCGTGCGAATGCGCCCTGCTCCGGCGGCGGCTGGAGAGATTCAACCACGCGGGCGTCCCCGGCGTGTTCCTCGACGCTTCGTTTGAAACCTACCACACCGCCAGCCCCTGCCACCCTTCGCAAAAACTCGCGAAACGCAAGGCGCAGGATTTCGTCAAGGATTTCGGCAAGTCCGACAAGGGCCTCGTTTTCATAGGCGACGCCGGACTGGGCAAGACGCACCTCGCCGTCGCCGTCCTCAAACAACTGACATTGGAAAAAGGCGTCGATTGCAAGTTCGTCGATTTTTTCAATTTGCTGGCGGACATCCGGCAAGGTTTTTCCGAGGACCGGAGCGAGATGGACTGGCTGACTCCTTACATCCGCGCCAAGGTTCTGGTCATCGACGAGCTGGCGAAGGGGCGCAACACGGAATGGGAATTGACGGTGCTCGACCAGATCATTTCCCAGCGTTACAACAGCGACGACCGCATCACCCTGTTCACCACCAACTACGGCCTTGAATCGGACAACGGGAAAAAACCCGGCGGGAAACCGGCGCCCGGCGCCGACGGACTCGTGGACACGGACCGGTCCGGTTACCGGAACATGTTTGCCAGGGAATCGTTACCCGACAAGATCGGTCCGCGCATCTACTCGCGCCTGATGGAGATGTGCTACTTCGTGAAGATGGAAGGCAAGGACCACCGCAGAATGGGCGTCCATATTTATTGAACCCGCCGGCGAAGGCGCCGGAAAGGTGGG
>JAJDBB010000026.1 GCA_029261555.1 Nitrospinaceae bacterium
AGGGGCCGGAGGTTCAAATCCTCTCATCCCGGCCAGTACTTAAAGGGTTTGTGGCATTAGCCACAAACCCTTTTTTTACGCGCCTTTTTAACAGCGCCATGCTTAGGCTGTAAAATAAAGATAGGATACAATAGTAGGAAACTTGGATAGCCTGACGCGGTTCGGTTTACCAACGACTCCATACCAATAGCCTTTATCTCAAATTTCATGTAAAATTTTGGAAACCCGAACCCCGTAGACGGTGTTTCCGATGGCGAAGAAACCCTTCGCTGGAAAGAAACTGGTAAACCGGTAATTTTCCAGTGGTTATGTTCCCAACATATTAGAATTGTTCCTCAGGGAGAGGTTTGATGAATGACGATATAAAAAAACCGCCTGATCCTTTCCCCGGCAACCCGGCCTATATCATCAGCGACGAGCCAACCGTCGCAGAAAAACAACTGGAAACCGGTCAAAGTTTCCAATTCGATTCCTACGCAAATTCTTTGGCAAAACTTATTGCCAACAAGAAGAACAAAACGCCTCTTGTTCTTGGCATTTATGGCCCCTGGGGTTCCGGCAAAACCACCTTGATGAAAAAAATTCAGGAGCGTCTTAATGAATTTCCAGGCTCAAAAAAAGAACAGTACAGGGTATGCAAAACTGTTTGGTTCCAGCCGTGGAAACTGGATAGGGAAGACGCCATTCTCGCCGGATTGATCGAAGAAATCTTAAAGTCCATGAGCCAAGGAACTATCCGCGACAAGGTCTATGGAAAACTAGAAGAACTCTCCAAAAAATTTAGTGAAAATTCCACACTTTCCAAAATGCTCACAAAACTTACGGCAGACACTTTAGACGTCAGCTCTCTTTTTGGCAGCCTGAGCCATGAAGAAAAACTGGGGTTCTATCATATTTTTGAAAAGTATTTCAGCGATCTGATCTGGACCTATACGCGGGATATGACCAAGCCCGGAGACGACGATTCCTTTGACGATGAAAAAGGAGTTGTGGTTGTTTTTATCGACGATCTGGACCGTTGCAAAGAAGGACGTGTTTTAAAAGTTCTTGAAACCATCAAGCTGTTTGTCAATCAGCCGGGTTGCGTTGTTGTTCTGGGAGTGGCGCGTGACGTTCTAAATTCGGCCTTGAAAAATGAAGGTCTCGACAAAGAGAATTACGCCGAACAATTCATGCAAAAAATCGTCCAGGTGACTTTTGAACTCCCTACGAAAACCGCGCATGGGATGGGGGATTACCTGGGAAAACTGGCGCCTGATCAACCATTATTGCAAGAATACAGCACGATTATTTCCCGCGCATTAGAATTTAACCCGCGCGGGATTAAGAGGTTTCTCAACGATCTTAGCTTGAACCGAAGTCTGATTTCCGATCTGGGGCTGGAAACAGAAGAAAGCGAATTGGAAAAAGCGCTGGTCATCTGGACCATCCTCGGCGTTGTTTTTTCCAAATTTGTTAAATATGTTCGCAGGGACCATAGCGCAATTAAGGAGATCAAAGAGACCGTTAAGAAAATTGGCGAAAGAACAAACTGGAGGCTAGAAAAGGATGAGTTGGTGGGATTAAAAGTAGAATTGCACATATTTATTGAAAACCGGGACTTTGTAAATCTCATCAAAAAATTCCCTGATAACGAGGAAGCGCTCAAACAAGTTGTCGAGTTTTCTTCAATGGTAGAACAGGCGGAACCGGAATCTCCGGAGAAACAAGAAGGGCTTTTAACTCACGACGCCATGGTCACGGTATCAAAAGGTAAGTTCCTTTATCTGGACGTTAAGGAAACGCGAGCCATTGAAAAAGATTACAAGATCGATATGTACCCTGTGACGAACGAGCGTTACAGGAATTTTATTTCAGACGATGGTTATAAAAAGAAGGATTTGTGGTCGGAAGACGGCAGGAAATGGCGGGAAAAAAATAATATTGTTCAACCAGAATATTGGGACGATCCGAAATGGAATCAACCGGACTGCCCGGTGGTGGGCGTGAGCTGGTATGAGGCGGAAGCGTTTGCGAAGTGGGAGGGTAAGCGTTTACCGACAGAAGAGGAATGGGAAAGGGCCGCGCGAGGCGACAAGGGCAGGAAATACCCGTGGGGCGATGAATTTGATAAAGAGAAGTGCAATAGTGGGGTATCAGGAATTAACAAAACCACTCCGGTCAATTCTTATCTGGAAGGGAAAAGCCCGGCAGGTTGTTTTGATATGTCGGGCAATGTGTGGGAATGGACTGTAGACTGGTATGACGAAGATAAGGATTTTAAAGTTCTTCGCGGCGGCTCGTGGAACAATAATCCGGTCGTTTTGCGCGCCGCCACTCGCTACAGGCTCAATCCTACGTTACGCTACTTTTTTATCGGGTTTCGTTGTTCCCAGTAGTTTTTACCCCTTGCTTCTTTACGCCTTTACTCCCTTCCCGCCCGAAGGGCGGGTGAATTTTTTTTTCTAACTTGCGGGTAAAAAAATTTCACCCTCACCCAGCCAGCCGTTCCGTGAGCGCTCCCCTCAAGGGAGAGGAGTTATTGTAAGTTTTTGTGTCAGGTAAAATTGTAGGCGAAGCAACCGCTCGAGCAACGCACCATGTAATGCGGGCAACTCTTGCAGGGTTCCTTGGGCTGGGCTTGCTCGAACACGTGGCTGAGGAATCGGGTATGCATCTTCTTGACCGCCAGGTCGTTGACCTGCTCGAAGTCTGCGACGTTCCCCATCTTGAAGTTATGGAACGGAAAGCAATTGAAGCAGTCGCCTTTTGAATCGATATCCATCGGGCTGTCGTCCGCGCAACCGAAATAATAATCTCGATCCTTCCATTCAACGATATTGGGCACGGGCTGGCTCCCGTGATAGAAAAATCGTTCGACCAGCGGGTATTCCTCTTCATTGATTTGATCCAACAGGCAAGGCGGAAACGAGCAGTCGAATCGGAATCCCAATTGCGGAAATTCTTTTAAAATGTCGATCATCATCCGGCCCATTTTGGGATAGTCCCTGATCGGCAGGGAAACATTTTCCTGCTCCCCGACGATGGGAAAGGCGGGACTGACCCTCACCTTATAATTCTGGCCCTCGGGCAATCCCATTTCCTGATAGATATCGTCTATCTCCTGGCATTGCGTCATTAAATCCTGCTTAACCGAATACAGGTTCAGGCTGAACATCAGGCTGTTTCCGTTTTCTCCAATGATTTCCTCCGCGACGGCCTGGCAGCGCTCGCGATTTTTTTCGCTAATATTTTCCTTCGTCTGCCAATTGAGCAGTACCGTGAACTGGATGTTGCGGACAATACTTCCGTTGGGACCCACCGTTCCGAGGATGAGATCAAGAACCTTGTCGGACATCAGTCCGTTGGTAAAAATCCCGAGGGTGGAAAACGGTTGCAGGTTTTCGAGAGTTGAGGTCAGGATTTCGTTGAACCTTGGGTGAAGCGTCGGCTCCCCGCCCATAAAGTTGATGAGCGACGCGTTCTTGACCCTGGGGAGAAGTTCCTTTTCATAAAAATCGTAATCAATGGATTTGCCGGGAGTGTGCACGGTCTCTTCCATGTACTCGTCGGCAAAGCAGTAATTGCATTTTAAATTACAATAGCTATTTAAAATTATATTCATACGCTTGATCCCCCGGATCGTGAAGAAACATGGCTACAGGCAACAACCTGCGTTCAGCAGACCGCTTGCCCTGTCGGGGCCTATCCAGAA
>JAJDBB010000027.1 GCA_029261555.1 Nitrospinaceae bacterium
GGATCAGGATTAACAGCAGGGTCAGAATGGCGAGGAGTTTGACGTTCATGGCGTGTTCCCTTAATGAATTAATTTTCCGCAAAGGGTAGCACACCACACAATAAAAAACACCGCCACTCGCCGTGGGGGCAACTAGTGTGACTTATTCGGGTAATCCTTCAATCTGTGGTGAGCTTGCATCCTAAACTTTTCCAGCGGGCGTTGCCCCCCCTCTTGTAAAGAGGGTTGGGGTGATTCTTCCTCTAAAAATTTAATGGAAAATCTTTTGGCGGAAACAACAATGCCTCTGGCGGCCGGGGAAGCCCCCGGTGGCAATAGCTGCGGCATTTAGAGGTAGCTACAACCTTGGATTAGTTTGTGTCTTGAATCCAATAACGAATGTTCGGAGGAGAGTATTTGAACGGAGAGAAATTTTCAGCCGTGAGGCGTTGCCCCCACGGCGAGTGGCGCCGGGGCCAGGTCCCCGACGCCGCTCTGGAACCGCCTGCCTGAAGTTACTTCGAGGAGGCGAGTTCAAATTGGGCCGCCGTATCGGCGCTGGCGCCAACGGTCACCTCCTGCGTCGTTTGACCGGCGTAGGGGTGCCATACCGTGACCTTGTAGGTTCCCGCTGGAACCTGATCGATCTTGAAGGAGCCGTCTTCTGCCGATACAGCGTAGTAGGGATTCCACACAATGCGCGCGTCCGCTTCCATGAAGTTGTGCTGGTCGCATTGCAGGAAGAAGTGTTTGTCCTTTTTCACTTTGAAACGTTTCATATTAGTCGTCACGTCGGCGACGGACCCCTTGCTGGGGAGAGGTTTATTGAACAAGGTGATCCGCCGCGCGCCGCGAACGTTATAACCGTGAGGGTTGTGCAAGACGTCGTCGTCCTGGTTGGTGACCTTTACGAGATTTTCCTTCTGGCCTTTGGGCGTTTTGCGCACGATGCTGACGCGCGGGAAGATGTCGCAGTCTTTAAAATCGAATGCGATTGGGTCTTTGTTCCAGGCTTTGCCTTCGGAGATATTTTCGATCAACACCACGGCGTTCATGAGTTTGCCGTCGTTGACTTTAATTTTATAGATGGGGCGCACGCCGTCTTTGGCGTCCGGGTGCTTGCCGCAAAATTCCGGATTCTTCTCCTTGCTCAAATCTTGCATGACCGGCGCCGGAACGTCGCCTTTATAGGAAACGGAGCCGCTGATGGAGCCGCCGCCGCTCACGGCGGTCTCTTTGTATTTTGCTTTTGCCGCCTGGGCTGAGCTTGCTCCCATTACCAATAAAACGCCTAACATGATTGCGGTCAGTTTTTTCGTCGTTTTCATGATTTCATCCTCCTGGTGATCGATTGAGTTGAATTGAGTTAAAAAAATTTATTTGTGCGTCTGTTCGGGAAAATGCCGGGCGACCCCGCTTGCTCTGCCTATCGGCAGGCAAGATGAACGGACCATTAAGCCAAAATTAAAAACCGAAAACCCTTCCCCGGGTTCGCAGGGCTTAATCAGAGCCCCCGCCGCGAGCGGGGAAGGAAGGGCAAGTTCCACTCTGAATAAGCCCTGCGACCGGTTTTTATTAGCGGCCTGGTTTTGGTCTGTTCGTTTCATCGGGATCGCCCGGGTTCGTTAAAGTTTGGGATAGTTTCTATCCCATCGTTAGAAGCATTATAAAAACTCCAAATTAAACGACCGTTAACCAGCCGTTAATTTCGCTTCATTAGGGAAATTTAATTTGGGGCGCGGAGAGAAGCGCTCACGGAGCGAGGGACGCTGGCCTGGCTCCCCCTTGCAAAGGGGGTTGGGGGGATTCTTCCGCTAAAAATTTCAATGGTCTGTTTTACTTTTATCTTTCCGCCAACGAGATGGGCGCGGTAACTTTACTTTTCATGCGGAAAACGCGCTGGGTTTGAGCTAAAATGTTTTGGAATGCGAAGACCGTTAACCCAAAAGAAGGAAGCTGAATATGAAAGCCGACACGAAACTGGCGATGGTTTTGATACTATTTTTGGGAACGCTGGGGGGAGCGGCCTGCGCATCAAAGGATTCGGCGCCCGCCGGGTTACTTCAGAAGGCGACCGCAAAGGCTCAAGGCGACGCGGCGCCGGCAAAAGAACGCATGATAAAACGCAGTCGCTACGTGACCTTCGATCTGGACTCCATCCGTGAAAAAGACGGTTCGCTGAACGCCGATTCCCCGAAAGTTCAAACCCTGCGGTTGAACCTGTTTGACGACGCCGTGTACGAAGCCGTGCTCGACCGCCTGGCGAGAAAGCGCTCCGGCGCCTGGGCCTGGACCGGCCACTTGAAAGGCGAAGACGGCAGTAACGTCACCCTGATCATTAACAAGGATATCGTGGCCGGCAACATCTTCCTTACTGGCGCCGCGTATGCGATCCGGTCCGCCGGCGAGGGACTCCACATCGTCCGCGAGATCGACCGCTCCAACATGCCGAAGGATTAGCGGGTTAACCGGTTGATGGATTAACGATCACTCCCCTCCTTTTTTCTTTCCACAAGTTACCGTATTGCCTGCGCTTCAAAAGCTCTTACCTTGATCGGTTCGGGATATTCAGCCGAAGTTCGCGCGCATTTCCGCGTCGGACCGGATTGATTTTTTCGGAAGGATATCTCAATGACCGATTACGTCGCCGTCGCCAACGCGGTTCGCGATACCCTGCTGGCCGACGCCTGGTTGGGCGCCCACGCCAACGTTAAAATTATCGAAGCCTACCCGCGCGGGTTTTCCCTGCAGGACGGCAAAGGGGAAATGTATTTCCCCAACCGCGACCTTCCGGCCATCGCCGTCCTTCCCAATGCGCAACCCAAAAAGTCCGAACCCATCAGCCCGACCGAGATTGCCTCTATTGTGCGCGTCGAGGCTAATTCCGTTTCGTTCGACCGCGACGGGCAGGCCGGAATGGCGGCGCATCACCTCGTCGTCCAAAACGTCGAGCGCGTCTTGCAGAAGCAGGCGACGGAGACAAATGATTTGGGAATCGGCGCGCGAGTGAGCGGAGTTGCGACGCGCGACCGGCGTTTTAAAAAGGGCGAGGTATACGTTTTTGTTTCCACAACGGAATTCGACGTGGAGATTGTTGCCGCTCTTGGGTAGGGCTTCAAACGGCGCAAATATTTTCGTCTTGTCACCTTGAGCTTGTCGAAGGACTCAGCCTGACATATCCAGGCTCAACTCCTAACCAACAACTTTAATCATGCCTATCGGATTTTATTTCCCAACATTCGCGGCGCCGACGGCGCAATGGATCCCGGTGCGCCAACCGGGTTTCGATTCTAAAGAAATCGTCGATTATGCCGGACAACAAATCGCCGGAGCGGCAGGCGGCGCGCTTTACGTTCAGGACAAGGGAACCCGCGAGCGCCGGTTCGAACTGGCTTTCGCCAAACTGTCTAAAACCGACCGTGACGCGGCTCTGGTTTTTTACGACGCCGTGAAAAAGGCTCTGAACGTTTTTGAGTATCGCGACGAAGCGGAAGCGTTGCATCAGGTTCGCTGGGTCAACGAATTCGATTTTCATGGCGGACCGGGCGAACGCTTTGCCGCCTCCGTAATTTTAAGAAAAGAATAATCCGCCAAAAATTTTTCGCAGAGGAAATCATGATCGACTGGAAAGAAATTCGCATCGACGACCTGCAATTTTCCATTTGCGGGGACGAAATCCGGGAACAGGGCGACTCCGTCTTCATTCCCGTGGAAGTTTTGAACGCCGAAGGACGCGCCGTGTTCCGGCATATCGCGTGCCTGCGCCAAAGTTTTTATACCGACCTCAGATCCCTTGCGGAATGGAAAGAGCAGTTACACAACATCTGCCGAGCTCGCGTTATTCAGGCGGTCCGCGAACGCCAGCAACAAATCAAAGTTCCGGTGGAGGACAAGATGGAAGTGTTCAACGCCCCTTCGCAAAATTTTTGATGAAAAAATTGGAAACAATTTGTCGCTCTAAGCCTGTCGAAGGGAAACTGACTCCAGCGTCACGCTGGCCGGAGGCTCTCCGGTGAGAACGTTCACCGCTCCCTTCGACGCCGCAAAAAACAAGAAGGCGCACGTTCCTGTTCTACTTTTGCAAATCGACTGGCCGTCGATCAACGGCCTTTCCGCTAAAACTGTGCGTTTGACAGATCGCGGTTCCGCGTCAGACGCCACAAAGCTCAACGCGGCGGGGCAGGACTGGCTGGCGCTGGTCCAAAGCTGGGGCGGCGGCGCGTTCGACCTGGAGCGCGACCCGCCGGCGGACGACGTCGATGCGCGCATTGCCGTATTGAACCTACCCGCCGATTTTCAGGAACCGGCGCCGCTTGTTTTTTCCGAGCTGTTCAATTCCTACCCGCCGGAGATGGCCAGGGCGACGCTGTACCAATGGTTCGAGGGAGAAAGTCTGGGCGCTGGCGATTCGGCGAAAATTCTTGTCGACGCCGTTCGCGCCCCCATTGAATACGACGAGGCGTTGTGCCATATCGACTTGGTACCCGTTTCGTCCTGTCTGGGCGCCCGGCAAACCGGAAACTTAATCCAGTCTGTGGACTTTCCTCACGCGGAACCCGGCGCGCTGGGTAAAACCATACCCATCGTCGTTGGCAAGGTCGAGGGGACGGCGGGACTCCCCGTGCGCACCGCGCCCAACACCGAATTGACCTCGGTCGCCATTCCTGGAGATACGGTTTTAAAAGTCCGCTCCACGGCGGCCTTTTCCCCTGCCGGACAACTGGTCGTCGATACGGAGGTCATTTCCTACACGGGATCGACCGCCGACTCGTTCACCGGCTGTCAGTCCGCAGACGCAGGCGGCGGAGCGGGAGGAATTGCGCAAACGCATTACAACGGCGACAAGGCGGCGCAGAAAATTAGCGACCATCGGTTCCTTTTCAGCGACCCGGAATTTGGCGTCAATAATATTTCCAATTTAAAAATCGGCGGCCAGCCCGTCGACCCGGCGGAATACTCGGTCGATCTTGCCAAGGGAGAGGCGACGTTTTTTTCCCAGCCACAAAAGATCGTCGCCAACGATTCGCAATTCCTGCGCGTGGAATTCGACGCTGTGGCGCCCGCCAATACCGCTATCGGAGCCGCGAACGCCATGGACCCGGACGCGGTGACGTCGCTGGCGGTAATCAACCAGACGGCGCCGTCCCTGAAGTTGCAACAGATCACGTCCATGCCCGACCGGGGGTTTATCAAACGCGCCCTGCTCGGAGTGGAACATTATGAGGAAGAGAAACTTCCCAACGATTCCATTCAGGTTTCACTGACGTCGACGGGCATCTTGGGAACGCTCAAAAAACCCAACGCCAACGACCGGATCGTTATCGGCGGCGACGTCGACATCGCGCACAGCCATCTGGAAACAATCGGCGGGTCGGTGGACCTGGCGCACGACCAGGGCGACGATATCAACGGCACGTCGGATATCGACCACAGCCACACCGACGATCTGGACTTCTCTCTGGTCAACGACGCCCACAGCCACATTGCCAGCACCAACGCGGAGCGCTCCGTTTTCCAGCGCGCCATTGGCGGTGTCGACGGCGAAAATTATATCAACCTGAACACGGCGCACACAATCAGCTTCGATCCGCTAAACGCGAGCATTGGAACGCCCATCCGCGCCGAGTACTCGATAGCGCTGGGCGACGCGATCCTGACCGACGCGCCAACTTACAGCGTTTCCAGCTTTCCCGCGAAGATAACGATCAACGGCGATCCCGACGCTCCGATTTTCCGCGTTTCGCAAAGCGGCCAGTTGATCGAATACATCAATGAAGCCAAGGTCGAAGGCGTACCGGGCAGTTCCATAACCCTCAACCGTCAGGGGTTCAGCGCGATTTCCGCGGTGATCAAGTCCTGCACGCGGCGGGTTTATTACGCTTCCAACACCTTTAACGAGAGCACGCCCACCGGCGGCTCCACGTCCAAAAGCGGAATCGTGTCGCCCTTGGCCGCCGCTCCTTTGCCGCTGGCCAAAACCGGCGGGGTGACCGCCGTGCCGACGGGAACGCTTTCCACGCTTGCGCGCACCGGCGGACTCGATCCGGTTTCAGGGATCGTTCCCACGCTGGAAAACGCGACGCAGGAGAAATCCAGCCGCGCGGTGGTTGAGTTTTTTGACCTGACGCAATTCGTTTCCGATTGGAACTGGTTCCTCGCACAGGAGGTGGACGTGTCGTATGTCGGCGCCCTGGACGGACGCTCGTCGTACATTGTTCACGTTTTTTTCGAGGTGGAGTTTGGCGTTCCCAAATACGAGCCGACGCTGGAGATTACCGCCGACGTGGAAGGCGCAACGGACGACGCGACGGGCGCCGTCACCGGGACGGCGAATTCATTGATCGAACGCCCGGATCACGTTTTCAAATGGAGCCTGTTGAAACTGGCCGGGTTGACCATAGCGGATATCGACGCGGCGTCTTTCGACGCGGCGGGAACCCTGTTCGCCCAGGCGGTCGCGGGAGGCTACAAACTCGCGGGCGTTGTCGACAAAAAAACGTCTCTGCAAACCTTGTGGGCGGTTTGGGAAAGGGAAAGCCGCTCCAAAATGTTCTGGGATTCACTGGGCCAGGCGCGATTGCAGTTTCTTCCATTGAACACGTCTGTGGGCGCAACGCCGGTTAAGTCCATTGCCGGCGACGCGATCCGCTTTGAAGAAAGCAAGGGACGCAGTCGGGTTCGGGCGCGGCGTTCGCAATTTACCGACCTGGTCAATCGCATCGAACTGAAATACAAATACGATCCGGCGGGCGATTCCTATCCGCAAGCCTGCGTGATCGAGGACGCCGTCAGCCAGAGCCTGTTTGGCAAACGCGAGGCGCCGGGAGAGTTTGAATTTCAATGGGTGCGCTCCGCCGACACGGCGCGCGATCTGGCGGATTTTTACCTCGCCGACAGGGCCTATCCGTCCACCTTCCTGACGGTCGATGCGTTTCTGGACAATATGGAACTGGAGCGGGGCGACGTCGTCGACTTCACGCATCCGTTGAATAACATGCAATCCGTGATCGCTCGCGTGGTCGACGCGGAACGCCTGATCGGTTCCGCGAGCGACGGGTCGATGGACATGATTCGCCTCGACCTGCGCATTCCAATTTTGCTGATTCAGGAGAGTTTGTTCGAGGGCGCAGCCTTGTCGGAAGCGGTCTCTCATCAGTTGCTTTCCGTGTTGGCGGAATCCGTTTTGGGATCGGAGGCGATTTTTTCCTTCGATCAGACAGCGCAATTGGAAACGGCGTTGGCGGCGGAGAGTTTACAGGCTTTGCTCAAGCCGCTGTTGGTCGAAAACCTGGATGCGGCAGAAAGTTTAAAAGTTTCCTGGTCGGGAAGTTTTTCGAGCGCCGCTCGAGTCTTCGAA
Source organism: Nitrospinaceae bacterium (assembly GCA_029261555.1). Taxonomy (GTDB): domain Bacteria; phylum Nitrospinota; class Nitrospinia; order Nitrospinales; family JACRGP01; genus JAJDBB01. The sequence continues at coordinate 7,337 of JAJDBB010000027.1, forward strand.
GTCGCCATGGTGGCGGGGTTGAGCGGAGGCTACGGAGCGCAACCTTATTCGATCTCCGGCTACGGCGGATGGGAGGATGTTGACGCTCCGGTGTTCCGCTGTTGGGATCTGGATACGACGGACATTGCCGAGTCGCTGGCCCAGCGTTGGCGCACCTTTGACGCCGCCCAGGTCGCGGAGATGGCCTACACGCACAATTCGCAGGGCTATGGAATTCAACTTTACGGCCTCTCAGGTTACGGAGGCAGGGAGATTTTGTCATGAACGAAAATTTAAAACTGGCAAAGGACAGAGGCCTTTTGGCTCAGGAAAAAATCTGGATCCGGCGCCTGGACGCCGACGGAAATATTTTGGAGGAGCAGGAGTTGGTCTCGTATCGACGTCCCACTTACCAACGCCAAAAAAACTTTGAAGAGGAGGGCGAAACCAATGATTGTTGACAACGGCCTGAACCATATTGCGGATCAGATGTTGACTTCGCCGGCGGAGGCTGGCATGGGCCACATGGCCATCGGAACGGGGGTAACCGCCGAAGCGGTTGGCGACACAACGCTGGAAACCGAAAACTTTCGCAAGGCGTTGACCTCCAAAACGCGGAACGGAAACAAGGTCACTTACGTTTGCAGTTTCGGTTCCGGAGAAGGTTCCGGAAACATCACGGAGCTTGCAATTTTTAACGCGGCCACTCTGGGTTCCATGCTCAACCGCATCGTTTTTGCCGCCAAGAACAAGGGGCTTAGCGATACGTTGGAATTTACCGTCGAACACACCTATCAACGCCCCGTCTAATTTGAGGTAACGCATGCCAACGCAAACCGTACGATTAAATATTTCAAAACCGGACCAGGGCGACGTCAACTGGAAAAACGGCGAGGATCAGTTCAAGGACAAGGTTGATCAGATCGCCCCGAGTCATTTGTCCATCCCCATTTACGGCCAGGCCGTCGACGAGGAGATCGTGTTCGACGGATTCAAGTTCGAGGAAGCGGTTGATATCGCCGCCGTCACCTTATTTGCTCGCGAGGCCCCGACGGGCGCGGCGTTGACCGTCGACTTTCTGAAAGACGGCGCGGAGCAGACGAAGATCATTACGCTGGCCGACGGCGCAACGAAACAGAAAAGCGCCGTCGCCGGATTGTCCTACGGAACGCTGGAGGACATGGGGCTGAAATTAAAATCCGTGGGATCGACCAATGCGGGCAATGGCATAACCGCCGTCGTCCACTACAACGTCAAACCAAT
>JAJDBB010000028.1 GCA_029261555.1 Nitrospinaceae bacterium
TCGCGCAACGAAAAAGCGTTCAATTTTTCTTGACAATAAACGCCAATGCAATAGAATAAAAAACGATATTTGGGCGCTGATTCGATGACCAGATGTCAAAAGGAGATCTTGATGGCAACCAAGAAAAAAGCCAAGGCCAAGTCGAAAGCAAAACCGAAGGCCAAGGCAAAAACGAAAGCAAAAGCAAAATCTAAAACGAAAGCAAAAGCAAAAACCAAAGCAAAAGCAAAAAGCAAAACCAAAGCAAAAAGTAAGACCAAAGCAAAAAGTAAGACCAAAGCGAAATCTAAAACGAAAGCCAAAAGCAAAGCAAAAGCAAAACCTAAGGCCAAGGCGAAAAGTAAAGCCAAAGCAAAGCCTAAGGCAAGACCAAAGGCTAAGGCTAAAAGCAAAACCAAGAAAAAAGCCAAGGCAAAAGCCAAGAAAAGGTAACAAGCTTTTTGGTTTCATTTTTAATTTCGGTAATCGATTCAGCGCCCAGCTTTATCCCTCCTTGTTTGATCCCGGTTCCATAAGCTCTAGAGAGTTCTCCGTCTTATCCAGCCGGGCAACGCCCGGTGGAAGAGTTTGATTCGCAAACTCACCAAACCTTGTACCGCTTCCCTTAAACGTTACGCTAATTATTGCCTCCGGAGGCTACCCCGGTTGACTTGCGTTTATTTTGCAATAGATCCCTTTCAGGTAGGCTCCCTCTGAAAAAGTAACCGGGTGGTCCGTCGCGTGACCGGTGCGTTCCAGGACTTCGCAAGATTTTCCCGCCGAGGAAATTCCCAACAGCGTCGCTCTATAAAAATCGTTCGCCTTTACGGAGGCCGAGCAGGAAGCGGCAAACAGGATTCCGCCGTCGCGGGTTCTTTTGGCGCCCGCCCGCGCCAGCCGGGTATAGGCCATCAGCGCGTTTCGGATGTGCTTCTTGCTTTTGGCGAACGCCGGAGGATCGAGGATCACAATGTCGAAAGATTTTTTTTCCCGTTCCAGCCGCGCAAAGGACTTGAACGCGTCTCCCTTAATTTGTTCAAACCCGTTTCCTTCTTCAAGCCGATCCGGAAAGTTGAGTTTTAAATTTTCCAGCGCCGCCTTCATGGCCAAAGGGTTGGAATCAATTTCCAGAACCGACCGCGCGCCGCCCGCAAAAGCAGAAACCGTAAATCCGCCGGTATAGCTGAAAGCGTTCAACACCGACTTGTCCGCCGCAAGCTCCCGAACCCGTTGCCGGTTCTCCCGCTGATCTAAAAAAAATCCCGTCTTTTGTCCCTGCAAAACGTCCGCTTCAAAGTGCAGACCGTTTTCCAAAAACCTTACCGGACCGTCCACCGCAGAACCCTGCAAGACGGTTTGGTTTTGATACGGCGCGTTTTTTGGCAGCGTGCGCTCCACGTGGCGGCTAAAAAGCAGGACGCAAGGCGTCAGCTTTAAATCGCGCTCAATCCACGGAACGATTTTTTCCAGATGCGGAAACCAGGCCTGGGTGTAAAGTTTTAACACGCCAACGTTCTGGTAGCGGTCCAGCGTCAGGCCCGGAAGGCCGTCGTTTTCCCCGTTCACGATACGGTAGCCCGTGGTTCCCTGCGATTCCAGAGACCGGCGAATCCCGGCGGCCCGTTGCAGCCGCTCGCGAAAAAATTCCGCGTCCAGTTCCGCAGGCTCCCCGGTTTGCAGGACGCGCAGACGAATGTCCGAAAGCGGGTCGTACAGTCCCAGAGCCAGGAAGCGATTGTCCGGATCGTAGATCACGCCGTAGTCGCCGGGACGGCCCTTGACCGAAATATTTTTCACCTGGTAAAAATGCACCCAGGGGTGGCCCTTGCGGATTTTTGTCTGTAGGGATTTTGAAATTTTTATTTTTATAGTTTTAAGATCGTCTGCTTCCAAAGTTTGCTCATTCCTGTTGGGGATTTAAAAAATTTATGATTCAGATTGTCGCGATGATACATTATGCGGCTTTTCCTGTCACGGAATTGCCTGAATTCCCGGCGATTGATCCTCCCAACGCTTTTTGTTAGGATTTATTCTTGAATGGAGGAACTCAATATGCGGGTGGTTGATCTATTTTCAGGGTGCGGCGGGTTGAGCCTGGGGTTTCAGGACGCGGGTCTTCCCGTTACCGCTGCCTACGATTACTGGGAAGCCGCAGTGAAAACGTATGAGTCCAACTTCTCCCACCCGGCTTTTTATTTCGACCTGTCGCAAACCGCCGCCGCCTGCGACCACATCGCCCAATGGAACCCGGACATGATCGTCGGCGGTCCGCCGTGCCAGGATTTTTCCCACGCCGGGAAACGAACGGAAGGAAAGCAAGCCAACCTTACCCTGTCATTTGCGAAAATCGTTTGCAAGCTCCGCCCTGAAATGTTTGTGATGGAAAACGTCCAGCGAACCAAAAACAGCCGCAACTTCGGCTCCGCAAGAAGACTGTTTAAAAAAGCGGGCTATGGGCTGACGGAAGTCGTTTTGGACGCCAGCTTTTGCGGCGCGCCGCAAAAACGTAAACGTTTTTTCTGCATCGGTTCGCTGAACGCGGAGGACGATTTTTTAACGCCGCTCATCGAAGGCAATCTGGCGGATAAACCAATGACGCCTCGGGAGTATTTAGGCGACGAATTGGGAGTCAGAAATTATTACCGGCACCCGCGTAATTACAATCGACGCGCGGTGTTTTCCATCGACGAACCTGCCCCGACCGTTCGCGGCGTCAACCGGCCCGTTCCCAAAGGCTACCCCGGCCATCCCGGCGATACCGCCAAACTGACGCGAAGCCTGCGTCCGTTAACGACGTTGGAACGCGCCCGACTGCAAACCTTTCCGAAAAACTTTAAGTGGACCGGCCCGAAAACCGAATTGGAACAGATGATCGGCAACGCCGTTCCCGTCAAGCTCGCGGAGTTCGTCGCTACAATGGTTCTCGCTTACCAAAGGCAGCCAGGCAAGCGCCTGGAGGCAGATGTTTGCGTTTGAATATTTTTCCTTAAACTGCCAACTCTAAAATTGTAATAGAAAATCGTCGTCGACTTCTTCGTCGAGGTAGTCGGGGAGTTGCGTGTCCGCGTCGACCAGAGCCAGTTTGACCTGTCCCACGTCGAGTCCGGTGGCGCCTGAGAGGTTCGCGCCTTTGAGGTTGGTCTGATTGAGCAAAACGTCTTCGTTGAACTGGGCGCCCGTAAGGTCGGCGCCGGATAAATCGGCGAGTTGCAAATTGGAATCCAGCATGCCCGCGCCGGCAAGCTTCGCGCTCTTGAGGTTGGCCTTTTGCAAATTAACTTCCTGCAGTTTGGCTTTTTTGAGGTTGGCCGATTCCAGGTCCGCGCCGCTCAGATTGGCGAATTGTAGTTTGGCTTCCTGCAGGTTCGCGGATTTTAAGTTTACCTTTGAGAGATTAGCGCCGCGTAGATCGGCCCCGGATAAGTCCGGCGCGGCGTCCGGGTTTTCCTCCCGCCAGGCGTTCCAGCCTTCGGCGCCCTTTTTAATCAGATTGAGTTGTTCTTCGTCGGCCATGATGTTCTTACAGACCAAAGACGGCCCAAGCCATCATGTAACCGGCGTACATAACGCAGAACACGCAGGCCAGGGTTCTTCCGTTGGCGATGTTTTTTATTGGGTGCATTTTGAGTTTTTTGGGAAAAAGTTTTGATTGAGCCGTCATTTTATCATAATTCTTTCTCCACCCACCGTCGGCGCATACGGCAAGTTTCATATTTCGATGAACAGGCCGTCGTCCTGGACGGCCACGCGGTAGGTCGGTAGGGTTTCGGAACGGTTGTATTTGCACACGCCGCTTTTCACGTTCCAGGCGTGGCCTTCGCCGAGGCAACTGGCGTACATGCCGTCCAGTTCTCCCGCGGCTAGGCTGCCCTGGCAATGCTTGCAGGGGTCGGTGATGCCGTAGTACTTGCCCTTCACGCAAAACAGCCCCACCTCGTATTTGATCTCCGTCAAGGGATGCTCAAAGTCAACGCGTATTCCGGAGGCTTCTGCGGGAGCGTCTTCCAGGCTGGATAACAGGACAGTCGTCATTTTCGGAAAACTCTATTAATTTGAGGTTTTTGCGTTTGGCTCCTCACAAACTCTTATCAAATAAGGGTTGCTGGCGGCCATGGTCAATTTTTAGAGGCGCCCTTTTCTATGGGCTTCTTATTCTTTGGGCAGGTAAGGACCCCAGTTGTCGCGAAAATAAGTTTCCACCTCGTAGCGGAATTTCCCTTTCAGGTGCGGAATCTGCTCCGCCACCTCGCGATCAAATTTATTGTACTCCTCGTTCTTCTCGCCCAACTCCCCATCGCGTTTCACGTTGGGATCGAGGTAGGACTCGCCCATGGCCGAGGAGGCGATGATCAGCCCCTGCCCCATCTTGATCCAGCGTCCTAATACCAAGCGTTCTTCATCCGATCCGGGTTCTACAGCCATATTGCGCCAAACTCCTTTTCAATGCGATATAAAAACGGAAAATAATTATTTTGCCCGTTCCAGGGCCAGGACCACCTTCAGTTGCAAATCGGGGGGAATATAAGTTAGCATATTTGCCAATCTGATTTCAATTTTCCCCCACAATTTTTGAAAGAGTTTTTTATCCAGAAGGAATTTATCATGACGTCTGAAACCGAATCCGAAAAAACTGCGGAGGACTGGTACAAACAAGGTCTGGCCCTAGGCCGCGCCGGAGCCAATGAGGAGTCCATCAACGCTTATAAAAAAGCCGTGGAACAGGATCCGGGGCATTTCAAGTCCTGGTTCAACTTGGGGATCCGCTATGGAAAAATTCTGCAAAATATAGCGTCGCGCGACAGTTTCAAGAAAGCGCTGGAGATCAAACCCGACGATACCATGTGCTATTACAGCCTGGCCGTGGTCAGCAACCTGATCGGCGAGATGGAGGAGGCGTTCGGGTATTACAAGGAAGCCATTCGCGTGAATCCTGAGTTCGCGCGCGCCCATAGCAACCTGGCGATGTTGTATTACTCGCTCAAAAAAGGCAAGGACACGGTCCGCCACCTGCGTATCGCCGAGAAACTGTTCAAGGAGCAGGGCGACACGATGATGCAGGCCAACGCGCGCGATCTGCTGGGCGAGTGCAAGAGAGAATTCGGCATCGGCCCGGACGACGAAGTCTAACTTTTTTCCAGACAAGTTATGAGTCCCACTACGGATTTCGACGTCTTTGTCATAGGAGGCGGGTCCGCGGGTTACGCGGCGGCCAATACCGCGCAGGAAATGGGCGCCCGCGTTGCCATCGCCGATCCCGGCCCTTTGGGCGGACTCTGCATTTTGCGTGGGTGTATGCCGAGCAAAGCCATCCTGCGCTCGTCGGACGTGATCGCGCTCATGCGCCGCGCCTCCGAGTTCGGGCTCCGCCCGGTCGACGCGCAAGCCGATCTCTCCGCCATCATCGACCGCAAACATAAACTCATCCGCGAGTTTGCCGATTATCGTATCGAGCAGTTGAAAAATCCTCGTTTTACCTTATATGAAGACGGCGCGTCTTTCGTCTCCCCCAACGAGGTCCGCGTCGGCGAACGCACGCTGAAAGCAAAAACCTTCATCATTGCCACCGGCTCCATCGCGGGCAAGTACCCTGTTCCAGGATTAATAGACGGGGAATACATCACCAGCGACGAGGCTTTGGAGCTGCGTAAGGCGCCAGAGTCGATGATCGTGTTAGGCGGCGGACCCGTGGCGCTGGAGTTGGCGCAGTTTTACCGGCGCATTGGCGTCCGGGTGGCGGTCGTTCAGCGTAGCGTACACATAATGTCCTCCGGCGACGAGGATCTGGCGCGTCCGGTCGAGGCGCGCCTGCGCGAGGAGGGCATGCAAGTCTTCACCGACACGCGGCTTTTGCGCGTTGAAGCCGACGGCGCGGGCAAGCGGGTTTTTTTCACGCACGCGGGAGAAGAAAAAAGCGTCGAGGGCGACGTTATCCTGCAAGCCCTGGGGCGGCGGCCCAATACCGAGAGACTTAACCTGGAGGCGGCGGGCGTGGAGTTGAGCGATAACGGGGGTTACATCCGCGTCGATCCGGAAATGCGGACGAGCCAAAGTCATATTTTCGCCGTCGGCGACGTCAATGGCTTGCATGAGGTGGTGCACACCGCCATCGAGCAGGGAGAAGTCGCCGCGCACAACGCGGTATCGGCCCAAGCCGCGAGGCGCATGGACGACCGCTTGAAAACAACGGTCGTGTTCACCGACCCGGCGGTCGCCAGCGTGGGCTTGACGGAGAAAGAATGCCGCGCACAAAACATTCCCTACCTGACCGCGTCCTATCCGTTCAACGACCACGGCAAATCTCTGTGCCTGGGTGAACCTCACGGTCACGTCAAATTGTTGTGCGACCCGGAAACCGGGGAGATAATTGGCGGCCATATTGTCGGACCCGAGGCAGGGGAACTGATTCATTCAATCATCGCGACGATGTATTTCCGCGGCACGGTTGGCGACCTGCTGAAAATTCCTCATTACCACCCCACCTTATCCGAAATTCTCACCTATCCAGCGGAAGAATTGGCAGAAAAATTGCCTCAAGCCAAATAGCCCTCCGGCAGAACAACTCCAACAAAAACAATCGCATTTCCGAAACCCCTCTAAATCCTTTTAAAATGGCCATTTTAGAGCCCAGTTTCAAAGCAATTCGACGCTTTTTTTGCCTTGATTTTTCGCCTCATCAAACCTAAGATTCAGGCGTTAATATCTGAATTAAGGTTAATTGATATGCGAATTCTTAAGCAAACCGGACTCATTATTCTGGTATCCCTGATTTTTGGGGGCTGTGCCGTAGGCAATTACGGAACGCTTTTGAGTCGAAAAACATTTACAGATACCGCTACGGTAGTCGAGGTTTACAGTCTGGGCCTGCAATTGCGGCCCGAGGCTTTTGATCGCGGAGCCTCGTTCGGGGTGCGCCACGCGGCGTATATATTTCCCTGTACTCAAGGAAAAGGCGGGGCCAACGAAGGCGAGGGTTGGGAATGGTTTCGGTTCAAATGGCCGGAGGCTGAGGATCTCGTCACGCGAACCAACAGTACCTGGGGGCTGGAGGCGCAAACTATGCCGGAGATGAACCGGCTGGCCGCAGGCTATCAGGATCAGGTTGTTACCGTCGACCGCCATCCGGAGGAGTCCAAGCTGGTACGGATTTCCTACAACCGGAGCGACCCGAAGTCCGCTTCCCTGTGGATCAAAAAAGGGGTGAAGGATGTTGCCAAGGTTCTGGACGAATCCGCCGATTGTGTGGAAGACCTTGATCAACCGGACACTTAAAAGGGCCGGATGGGTTCTGCTGGCGTTCATGGTTGGGTCGGGGTGTATGTCGGAGAACTTGCAATATCGCAAGGCGGACGTGCTCGGTTTCGACCTGGAGGCGGGATATACGGAAGCCTATAAAGGAATCAAGCCGGTTCTGATCTATTGTAGCGAACTGAATTTTTTGGTTCCGAAGCAAGGCAACTTGAACACGTTGAAAATAAAAGATCATTGCTTTGGGAGTTTATTTCAGAAGAAAAAACTAACGACTGAAATTGGACCTGACAAGAAACATTTAACCGAAGTCGAGCTGAAACAAAACTGCCTGAGACGGTTGTCTGGCAATGAGAGTTTCATTTTGAAAACGGGTCCGAAATCCGGACTGTGGTGGTTGGGCGAAACGCACGACCGATGGGCTACGGGGAAAGCGGCGGAGATTCTGCAGAAAAACTCGCCGGCGTTTAAAAAATTCATCGGGATTCCAATTGGGGATTGTTTAGAGGTTTAGCAAACTCAACTTAAATATATTTCGAAACATACGCTGTCAATTTTTTATATTTCAACATGGGGGAATGGATAAATGAACGGACGAAGGTTGAGAAATTTAATGCTCGCGCTACTGGGTCTGGCCTTGGTCCTGCCCGTGTTCGGGTGTAGCGACACCAACTATTTAGTTTATCGCCAGAGCACGATCATTGGCATGGACGTGGAAGCCACTCCGTCCCAAACCAACCCCAAAGTCAAACTTGAATTTGGGTACGACCGGGAGTCGGACGCTTACGTTCCGCAAAAAAGAGAAGGTAAAGGAAAGGCCTATGGGGAAGCTATGTCTATCATTTCAAAATCCCACATTGAAATTGGCTTTTTGGAAGGCAATGAAATTCATGAGCATTTTGCAACCGGCGAGGCGGCCAACCGTTTAACTTGCGACCCGGAAAACATGCATAAGTTTTTTGGATTGATCGAGAATTCAAAAGACGCCCAAGATTCAAAAGGCGCAAAAGACATTTGCAACAAATAATAAAGAATCGAATCATTAAAAATAAAAATTACTCGAGGGAAACCATGACCCGATTTACCATAAAAACCATTGGGATTATATTGCTTGCACTTTTTGCAACCGGGTGCACTTCCAACGCCATGTTTTTTCATGAAAGAACCCGGGTTAACTTTACGCTGGAAGCTCGAGGAGACGCCAGTTCTCCTGTTAATTCCAACTTGGGCTACAAGAGAAATTTGGTAGCCGTGACTCCGGAAAGACATGATGAAGAAGGAAAAGGGGAAGCGGTTTCGTCGATCTCTACTTTCGACCTCAGGACTCAAACCCAGGATGCATGCAGTGAGAAAGAAGGAACGGCGTGGTCGAATTTTTGGACCTCTTTTTCTCCAAAGGTATACGTAAGCAACAATTTCGCTACGGGACAAGCGGCCACGAATACGGCCAAGAATATGAAGGCATACAATCCGTTTGCTTTCGACGCCTGTCCCAAGAAAAAAAAAGAAAACGGTGATTCTTAGAATTGCAACAAATCCGCCCAAAATCGGGCGAGGATAAATTGTGCGCTCTTTTGGAGGTCACGAACATGGCAAGTTTTGAGGAAGCCTACGCGGTCACGATGGAACACGAGGGCGGCTACGTGGACGATCCGGACGACGCGGGCGGCGAAACCTATAAAGGCGTCTCCCGACGCTTCCATCCAGGCTGGGAGGGGTGGCCGATCATCGACGCCCACAAGTCGAAAGAAAATTTTCGCAAAAAATTGAAATCCAATTCCCGCCTCCAGGAGCTGGTTCACAAATTTTACAAGCAACGCTTCTGGGATCCGTTCCTCGCCGACGAAATCCCCAGCCAGGACGTCGCCGATGAATTGTTCGACACGGGCGTGAACATGGGGCCGGGCCGTGCGGTGGAATTTCTGCAGGAAAGCCTCAACCTGCTCAACCGCAACGGCAAGTTGTACGCGGATATCGGCGTGGACGGCGGGTTCGGCTCCATCACCCTGGGCGCGTTAAAATCCTACCTGAACGCCGACCCGCCAGGCCATCTCCTGAAACTCATGAACGTCTTGCAAGGCATGCACTACATCAATCGCATGAAGGAGCATCCAGGTCAGGAAAAATTCGCCCGCGGTTGGCTGAAACGGGTACTGATTCAAAAAACCTAACCAGGCAGCCGGGGTAGCCCCCGGAGGCAATAGGCGAATAATTTTTTGCCCACTGGCAATTTATGGAGAAAAAACTCATGGCTAAATTCACGCGCATTCTTTCGATCGACGGCGGCGGCATCCGGGGCGTCATCCCCGGCGAAGTGGTCGTCGCTCTGGAAAAAAAACTGCAGGCTACCCGCGGCAACCAAAATAAAAAGATCGGCGATTTTTTCGACATGATCGCCGGGACCAGCACAGGCGGCATTCTGGCCATGCTCTACCTGTGCCCCGACGTCAATGACCGGAAGACTCCGCGATTTTCCGCCGAGGAGGCGGTGAACATTTACTTAAAGCACGGCACGGATATTTTCGACGTTTCCCTCTGGCAGAGAATCACTTCGGTGAACGGGTTGACGGACGAAAAGTATTCCGCAGACGACTTGGAGGAAACGCTAGGGGATTATTTTCGCGACGTGAAGTTGAACGAATTGACCAAGCCTTGTCTGATCACCGCCTACGACATCGAAGAGCGGCAGACGCGATTTTTTAATCAAATGGACGCCGAGAAACGCAATCACCAGAAGAATTTTTTCGTTCGCGATATCGCCCGCGCCACCTCCGCCGCGCCGACGTTTTTCGAGCCGGCGCGAATCAAAAATTTTTCCAACGAATCCTTCGCTCTCATTGACGGCGGCGTGTTCGCCAACAATCCCGCCATGTGCGCCTACGCCGAAGCGCGGGAAAAACTTCCCGGTAATCCCACGGCGAAGGACATGGTGATCCTCTCCCTCGGCACGGGCGAGGCCAAACAATCTTACGAATACGACGAAGCCAAGGACTGGGGTCCGTTGGGCTGGGCCAAGCCCATGCTGGATATCATGTTCTCTGGAGTCTCCGAAACCACCGACTACCAATTGAGGCGCGTTTTCCAATCCGTTTCGTCGAATGTGGAGAAACAATACATGCGCATTCAAACAAAATTGGACGTGCCGCCGCCCAGTTCGGAAATGGACAACGCCTCGCGTTCCAATTTGAACGCCCTGAGAAAAGCCGGCCGGAATCTGGCTCTGGAATACGACGACCAACTGAACGATATCGTAAAATTGTTGGTGGCGAAATAGACGCTTTTGCGCAAATCATTCTGTGCAATGAGGAGGATCCTATGAACACATTCAATCCTGAACAAACCGAAGAGAATTTCAGCGCCAACGCCCTGGCTATGGCCAGGGCGGCCAATCTGGCCTATGAAGACGAGGCTGCCGTAGAAAAACAAGTTACGAAATGGGGGTTTGAAAAATTCAAATTCTTTGACGAAAACGGAACTCAGGCTTTCATCGCGGGCAGTGAAAAAATAATCCTGGTCGCTTTTCGAGGGACCGAGCCTACTAAAGTGAAAGATTTGTTTACGGACGCCAAGTTATTCAAGGCGCCGGGTCCGGCTGGAAGAGTGCATTTCGGTTTCCTGCAAGCGCTCGAGGAAATAATGGAGGGAGTGCATTGGAAAATCCAGGAGTTTAAGAAAATTTTTATCGAACGACTCGGGGACGATCTAGACAAGCCGCCTCCCTCGTTATGGTTCACCGGGCACAGCCTGGGCGCGGGCTTGGCCACATTGGCCGTCGCCAAGTTGCGGATTGAAAAAGATCATCTTGAAGAACCCGTTCACGGTTTATTCACCTTTGGTTCTCCCAGAGTCGGCGACAAGGAATTCGCGGAAAAGTTCAGCGCCAACTTTGAAGACCATACCTATCGCTTCGTTCACAACAACGACGTCGTTACCCGAGTGCCCTTGCGCGCCCATTCCTACCGGCACGTCGGGCGCTTTTGGTACTTGAGCGTCAAGGGGGATCTGCTCAACGATCCCGGCTGGTGGAAATTGAAACTGGATCGAGTCAAAGGCAGGATTGAGGATCTGGGAAAAATTGGCCCGGACGGATTAAAAGATCACAGCATGAAACATTATATTTCCAAACTTGAAGGCGTTTGAAAGTTGCCCTCACAGGCAGGCAGTTCGTAGAAAGTTCAACTTTTTAACCGAGAAAAAACCGTCCTCCTCTACGAAAGAAATTGAATAACTCCATTCAGGTGGATTAAATTAACCGGTGTGATGCGCCGCAATTTTTGAATCCAACTTGAGAGGACGATCATGAAATTTTATTGGTACAGCAAGTGCGGAACCTGTCGGAAGGCCAAGAAATTTTTCGACGCTAAAAAAATCGCCTACCAGGAAATCGATATCACCGAAACCCCGCCGCCTAAAACCGTTTTGAAAAAAGCGGTCAAGGAGCGCGGACTCAAAAAACTGTTCAACACCAGCGGCGTCCAGTACCGCGAACTCAATATCAAGGACAAGCTCCCCGCCATGACCGAAGCCCAGGCGCTCGACCTGTTGGCCGGCAACGGCAGGCTGGTAAAACGCCCGATCTGCGTCGACGGCGACCGCGTCACCGTGGGCTTCGACGAGCAGGAATTTAAAACCGTCTGGGGCAAATAAATCCCGCCGCCACCGATCCGCCATGGACCTCATTTTACTGAAGAACAACATCAAGCAAAAATTTTTGCTCGAAGACGAACCCCTCGTTGATGGGCCGGTGGAGTCTGACCGCCGGCGCTCCGGAGCTTTGGCGATTTTGTATCCCTCGACAGGCCAAACGCATATTCTTTTAATCAAGCGCTCGGAAAACTTGCGCCAGCATCCGGGGCAAATCGCTTTTCCCGGCGGAATGTTTGAGAAGGAGGACGGCGATTTTTTGGCCACCGCCCTGCGCGAAACCGAGGAAGAAATCGGCTTGCCGGTTCCGCGCTCCAAGGTGATTGGGCGGTTGTCCAGCGTGGTCACCCGGACCGGGATCGAGATCAACCCCTTCGTCGCTGTGCTGAATGAAGAACCGGAATACGCCCCGGACCCCTCGGAAGTGGAAGAAATATTGCGCGTTCCCCTAGCGCCTTTGTTCGCCACGCAACGGCGCGACACGGACTATCCGTCCGACAAGACAATGTTCACGTTCCAGTTTGGGAAACATAAAATCTGGGGCGCCACGGCAAAAATACTGAACGAAATAGCCGGCCAGCGTGACGCTGGACCCAGTTAGTGTAACGTTTGAGGAAAGCGGTTCAAGCATCGGTG
>JAJDBB010000029.1 GCA_029261555.1 Nitrospinaceae bacterium
CGAACCAAATTGGGCAGACAACGATATCATCCTTTTTAAATTAAATTCAGAAGGAAATGATTTAATTTTTTCTACCTTTTTGGGCGGCTCGACGCCTAATGCCCCCGATATTGCCACTAGTATGGTCTTGGATATTAACGACAATATTTATTTAACTGGATACACCGGCTCCACTGATTTCCCCCTTGTAGATCCTATTCAAGCTTCAATCGCTGATAAAACACCCTATCCTGATAACAGGGTCCGAGACGCTTTCGTAATGCTGGTTAACGCTTCAGGTTCGGAAATAGTTTTTTCCACCTATTTGGGCGGAAGTTATTGGGGTACAACTGATTTAAAAGATTATGAAGCAGGAAATGGTATTGCGGTCGACGCTGAGGGAAATATATATATTGGCGGCGCTACCTATTCTGACGATTTCCCAACCAATGACGCTTTTCAACCCGATTTTGGGGGAGGCCGTAGCGATTCATTCATAACAAAACTGGATATGTCTTCACTTGGGGAGCCGCAGATCAAAGTCAACCCAGACGCCGGCTTTTTTGTCGACGGAGAAACATTCAACCCGAACTCAAAGACCTATACACTGAAAAATATCAGCACCTCGACACTGGACTATTCATTCAGTTTTTCGGGAACGTTTCACGATTCCAACACGGGAACTACCGTCCCCAGCGACTGGCTGACTCTGGTAGACTCCGGCGCGGGAACTCTGGCGGCTTTGGAAAAAACCAGCATAACGGCGACCGTCCAATCCAGTTTGCAACAAGGAAGTTATGAAGGAACCATTTCATTTATTAACGATACCAACGGAAAAGGCGATACGGACCTAAACGCCCAGGTGGCGGTAAACCCGGTTCACCTATTAACCGTTACTGAGAGTCCGTCCGGCTATCCCAACCCGGTGGGGCCGAGCGATTTGGATTCGCTTTCCGACTCGCCGGGATTTGAGTTTTTGGGAGGGCATCACGATTCCGCCAACGGCGGTCTGGTCAAACTGAACGTCGACGCAACGGATTCCCTGGGGCACAGCCTGAGCTATTACTGGTCCGCCTCCTGCACAACGTTGGGCGATTCCGGGTTGTTCAGCAATCTCAACGCCCGAGACCCCACCTGGCTGGCCCCGGCAAACCTGTTGGGCGACCAGCAACAATGCACCCTTTCCGTCCAAATTGGCGACAATCGAAGCAAATCCACTACCGTTTCCTATTCGCAGGGAATATTGGGAACCAGTCAGGACGACCGGTTTAGCATCGCCAAAAGTAATGAACGGCCTGCATGTTTTTCCACCGTTTGCAATCAGTCCACCATCACGTTTGCCGTCACCAACGATTCCACAACCACAAAAACCATCAACGTCGCCGGAAACCAACCATGGCTGAATATCAACCCCAATCCGATTGTAAGCGACCAACCGATTGCGGGCGACCCTCCCCTCACAACCGACCTGGCGTCCCCGCAATCCTCTTCCGTCTCTGTAACCCTGGAACCGAGTCAGACCGCTACCTTCTCGGCAAAAATCAACAGCGAGATACAAAAACTATTTGCCAAAATCAACCGCGTGGAGATTCTTGTTATCGATTCAGGATCGTCGAATATCGTCGGCTCCTTCGACGTGTTCATGGATCTTCTCGAAAACCCATTGGGACAACCGCGGGAAAACATGGTCGTGGCTCCGTACTGGCAGGCCGAGGGAGGGATTTATACCTTTGTTGTGGCGAGCCACCCTTCGCTGAAGGACATGAGTTCGCAGATTGGGGTAAAGATCACCCCCATACAAAGCGACGGCGCTCCATTTGCCCAGACCCACGAATTCACCATAAGCTCCGGACAATCAAAAAAGATATTCATCACATCGACCAACAACGCATTGGTCAACTTTGATCGCTACCCCGACGAGAGTTTTATCGTTGGATTATCCGGGGGACAGAACGGGCAACTGATCATTCATCCTTCAGCGCAAAATCCGAATTCTATTTCGGGAGCGCCCGGCGCCCCGGGACGGGGATTTCCCGATATCAGGAGTTTGACGTTCTGGGGAGCGATTGTCGTCCAGGGATCGGCGACGGGCTTCAACATGGAGTTCATCGGGGACATGCAGGATTCGCGGGCGTTCAGCTCGCCCAACTTCTCGGGTGTGAATTGATCCCGCCAGGGCGGCGGGGTAATTGGAACTAGCGCTGCGCCTTACTCCATGCCTTCCAAAGCGACAACGGTCATATTGAAGTTGTATATGGACTCGTAATAGCCGCTCAGCACACGGGTATAAATTATCAAGGCCTCAAACAGATCGCCGGAACTGCCTATCCCAAAATCGTAATTCGCCACCTCGGTCACCAGCAGGGCGCGGGTGATTTTTCGGTTTCCGGCGGCCAGTTTCATCACGGCTTGCTTCTCTTGCGCCCGAATGAAGGCCTTTTTCATTTCCAAATCCGAATGGGTCTTTGAATCGCTCGCCCGTTTCGCCTTCGGGGAACGGCGATATTTCAAATATTCGCCCAAGGAGTCAAATTTGAATTCCAGGGGCCTGATATGCTCCTCGGCAATTTTACTCTCCGACGAAAATTCTCGCCCCAGAAGATCGCCCAGCGACGCACGGGCGATGGCCAAACCGCTTTCCAGTTTAATGACGTCGTTTGCCGCTCCGGACAACCCAAGTTTTAGCATGGTCAGATCCTTCTGCTCGACGTCGCCCTCGTCTTCTTCAAATTTTTCCGTCGCGCCTTTTAACGCCTTTTCAAAATGGCCTTTCACCTCTTTGGAAATTTTCAACTTCTCCCGCTGATACTGGATTTGATAATAAAAGTCCCTGACCTTCGCGACGGTCCCGCCCTCGCCCGTATTGCCACTGCCGGATGAATTCGGGCGCTCCAGGGCAGTTTTCACGGCGTCTTCAAGCGTCGGGATATCGCTAAAGGATTGATTGGCGCCGGCATGCACAGAGACGGCGCCTGAAAATAGAATTGTGACGGTAAAGAAAAGTATTAATATCTTTTCGTCAAAAGGTAATCTACAGGAAGACATAAACCCGATCACGATCACGAGAAAATTCTGATTTGAATAAAAGAGTTGTTCCAGTTGGAAGAAATGAAGCGGTGAATAACAGCCTCAAAAACGGAAAAAGGGATACTGAACTTTCCATAAAAGAGACCTTGATGGCAACCAAGAATTTAACTCTTTTCACGGAACAGGCTGAAAAACAGACCGTTGTCCAGTACCCCTATGCTTCACTGAATCTATCATATGGCCTATTCCCTGTCAATAAAATTTCTATTCCTGGCTTTCCCCACCGGACTTAAATTCAACTAACTCTTTATAATATATACACTTATAAAGTTTAAACCGAAATTCAAAAAAAACCATAAAACCATATAACTCTTTATTTTAAAAGGAGTTATAAGATAACCACCTCTAGATTCTAAAAATATTTTTAAATTTAATTTTTATCAAATAATTTCAACTGTTTAAGCCAAAATAATTAATTTATTAGCTCAATTGGTATTGGTATGAATGTCACCACAAATATGAAGATTGAAAAGCACCCCAGCGCTTTATGTTTGAATTCCAGCTCGGCGGTTGGGTCCAAAGTAGGAGCATGTTGAAACCGAAAAATCAGAGCGGTCAATCCCGCGAAAATCCACCAGCCCGACCAATAAAATCCCAAGCCAAGTAGAACGACAAAAAATGATATTCCCAAAAATTTATAGTTGTCGTTAAACAACGCGTAACTGATTTGTCCTCCATCCAATTGCCCAATAGGCAACAGGTTTAGCGTGGTCACAAACAATCCAATCCATGCCGCGAACGCGACAGGATGCAAAAGAATATCGTATTGGGTTGATAGCGGGGTGATTCCCAAAACTAGTTTTGAAAATACGATCAACAAAATGGAGTTCCCAAAATTCAGCCCCTGGACAAATGATTTGTCAATGACCTCGGAGAGGGAAAGCCCGATCAGCAATGCCGGAGCGGCCACTATAAAGCCTGCAATAGGCCCTGCCGCGCCAATTTCCATTAGAACGCGCCGGTTGGGAATCGGCTGCCGAATACGGATGAAGGCTCCAAACGTTCCGGCAATAAACATCGGAGGCGCAGGAAGAAAAAACGGAAGGGAACCGTTTATTTTATTCCGGCGAATGGCCCAGTAATGCCCAAACTCATGCGCCGCCAAAATCGCCATCAGCGTCAGGGAGTACATCCAGCCGCCCGCCCACCAAGTCGTCCCGACCGTCAGCGCAAAAAATAAACCAAAGATAAGGTAGTTTTTTGAGTTGGGGCCCCCTTCGTTAGGAAACGAATTTTCATTTCCCAAGTAACGTGGCCCGGGGCGCTCTTCGGAGAAGCCTTCGTGTTTGTCGTCATTCATCAACGAAAGTCCTTTCTCCAAAACGCTCTTTCAGCGCGACGCTCAATCAGACTTTCTGACGGTCAGGAGTTTATGCTGGAACTTTTTCCCGTTCTCGCCGGAATATTCCGCTACCGTCTGGCCCTGGCCTATGAGTTTATACTTGTAGATCACCAGCCCCTCGAGTCCGACTGGACCCCGTGCATGGGTTTTATTGGTGCTGATCCCTATTTCGGCGCCCAAGCCGTAACGGAAACCGTCGGCAAACCGCGTCGACGCGTTCCACATAACACTGGCGGAATCCACTTCGCTCATGAACCTCTCCGCCTGCTCAGGGTCTTCCGTCACAATAAGGTCCGTATGCCCCGAACCGTGAAGGTTGATATGGTCGATCCCCTCTTCCAGACCAGCCACCACCTTAATGGACAATTTGGCGTCCGTGTATTCCGTGTCCCAGTCGATCTCCTCCGCCGCTTTAATTTCCGGGCAGATTTTTCGGGTTTTATCACAGCCCAACAGTTCGACGTTTTTAGCCTTAAATTCTTCCGCCAATCGTGGCAAAATCCTGGACGCGGCCTTTTCATCAATCAGCAAAGTCTCCATGGCGTTGCAGGCCGCCGGATATTGCAGTTTGGAATCCAGCGCCAACGCAACCGCCTTGTCGAGGTCGGCGTCCTCGGCAATATAGGCGTGACACACGCCCTCGGAATGACCCAGCACGGGTATTTTGGTGTTTTCCTGGATGTAGCGCACAAAGGCATTGCTTCCGCGCGGAACAATGAGGTTGATATATTTGTCCTGCCGCAACATTTCCGCCACCTCGGAGCGCGTTTCGATCATTTGAACCGCTCTGGCGGTCACGCCGGGAACTGTTCCGATCGCTTCCGACAAAAGAGAAACGATTTGCTTGTTCGAGTGTTGGGCCTCGCTTCCGCCTTTCAGGATCACGGCGTTTCCAGATTTGAGACACAGCGAGGAAATTTGCGGCACCGCGTCGGGGCGCGACTCAAAAATTGCTCCAATCACGCCTAAAGGGCAACTTACCCGGCGTAGTTCCAAGCCTTTGTCCATTTCCATGGCCATTTGTTCGTCGCCAACAGGGTCGGGGAGTTTGGCCACGCTGCGGATCCCCGCCGCCATGCCTCTTACTTTTGATTCGGTAAGAGCCAACCGGGCGATCAGAGCTTGAGGAAGGTTTTCCTTGCGGGAAAACTCCAGGTCTTTTTCGTTGGCTTCCAAAATCACGGCGATATTGGATTCCAAAGCCTCGGCCATTTTTTCCAGCGCCGCGTTTTTGGTCTCCGAGGTCAAACGGGCCAGAACCAGTGAGGCATTTTTTGCCTCTTTGGCAATCTCGGTAAGGGTAAGTTCGCTCATAAATTGCTTCTGCAAGTTTAGGGAAAAGGGAAAACTATCGCATAACGATTTGGATAGAGCTTGCCTTCCGTCTTTGGAACGCCGCCTTCAAGGCCGCTTCTCCCAAGCGATTTAGAGTCAAATCCAAAAGGTCTAGTTTCGGAAAGGCTTTGGACTCAATCAGTGGAACGGCTCCAAAATCAGTGATTCCATTTTCCCCGAGATAAAGTTTTTCAAGCTTTTCCAGGTTTTCAGAGCGCGCCAGGGCCAGGGCGCCTTCGTCCCCAACCTCGTTGCGAAACAAACCCAGGGTTTGCAGTTGGGGAAAACTCGGAGACTTGGCCAGAATTTCCGCGCCCATCGGGGTGACCAGGTTGTCGTTCATCAAAAGAACTCTCAATCGGGAGAAATTTTTCGATTGCGCCATCAAATCGAGACCCTCGTCGCCCACCTGGTTTTTCCAAATCTTCAATTCTTCGAGTTGATGGAGGTGAGGCGATTCCACCAGCGCCATGATCCCGTCGTCGCCCAGAAAATTCCCCCACAAATCGAGGCTTTTCAAGTTAGCCAAATATTTTGAGTTGGCCAGAGCCTTCATGCCGCGCGATTTGACCTTGTTGCCCTGCAAAAGGAGCGTCCGGACGCCGGAAAGAATCTCCAGTTGAGCCAGCTTCTTCGCGCCTCGGGTTCCCAGATTGGCCCGGCTCAGATCGAGCACCGTCCCGTCGTGGTTCAGGCGGCTTTTCACCAGCGCTTCGACGTCCACCGCTAAAACCAATTCCGGTTTAACGAGCAGGAAGGCAAACAGGAAGCTTAAAAGCCAAATTTTTATAAAAGGTCGCATGACGTTCAGGTTATCAAATATTTGAAGATTGTATAAATTATTTTCGTCCCCGCTTTCAGGGTTCCCGCAACCGTTCCCGTAATCTTAGAAACGCCTACGCGGTCGCGATAGCGAACCGGGATTTCCAGTATTCGCAATTTCCGCTTCACGGCCTTGATCTGCATTTCCACCGTCCAGCCAAAATCTATGTCCTGCATGCCGATGACTTTGAGGGCGTCGTAACGGATGGCGCGAAAGGGTCCGAGGTCCGAGAACCGATGCTTGAAAAACAAGCGGATCAAAAATACCGCCAGCCAGTTGCCATAGCGCGCCTGCGGCAACAAGGCCGCCCGGCTTTCTTTGAGAATCATACGACTGCCCAGAACAAAATCCCGCTCGCCGCTGATTATCGGGTCGGTCAACAGATCCATCTCCTCGGGATAATCGCTGTAGTCGGCGTCCAGAAAAACCACTATGTCCGGCTCGTTTAGAGACAGGATCCCGCGCAGGCAGGCGCTGCCGTAACCGCGCCGCTCTTCCCTCACGACCCGCGCGCCGTTTTCCTGGGCGACTTGCGCCGTCCGGTCGGTCGAGGCGTTATCGACGACTATGATTTCGTGCAGTGTGGATTGAGGCAGGTCGTTTAGGACCAGAGGCAGGGATTGTTCTTCGTTAAATGCGGGGATGATGACGGAGATTTTTGGATGCATTGGGAAAGTAAGTCGCCCGCATCATGAAGCGGGCAAAAGAGCCTGCTTGATTCCTCCGATTAATTCTCCGACTTTTTTATCACGGACCGCCGGATCGGCGTTTTCCTCGATCAATTTGACAATCGCGCTGCCAACAATCACCCCGTCGGAAATCTTCCCCATCCTGCTGGCCTGTTCGGGATCGGAAATGCCAAATCCGATAAACACCGGCAAGTCGCCGGCGGCTTTGACAGCCCCAACCTTGCCTTCAATCCCTTCGGGAAGAGCGCTTCTCACTCCCGTCGTGCCGGTCAGGGAAACGTAGTAAATGAACCCGCTACTGCGCTCTGAAATCATGCGCACCCGGTCCGGTGTGCTTGTCGGCGCCAAAAGGTAGATCATGTCCAGTCCCTTGGACTTGGAATAACCCTCCAACTCGTCCGCCTCTTCCGGCGGCAGATCTGGAACGATGATCCCGTCCACTCCGGCCTCGACGGCGGCGGCGACAAATTTTTCCGGACCGAACACGAACACCGGATTGTAACTGGTCATCAAAACAATCGGCAGTTGCGACTCTTTACGGATAACCGCTACCAGTTGAATAATTTTTTTCAGGCTGGCTCCATTTTTCAAAGCCCTCTGCGCCGATTTCTGGATTACAGGTCCGTCGGCGAGTGGATCGGAAAACGGCACGCCGAGTTCCACGATATCGGCGCCATTCTTCTCCAGAGCGGAAAATATTTGTTTCGTGGAGTCCATATCCGGGTCGCCAGCGGTGATAAAAGCCGCCAAAGCTTTTTCACCCCGGTCGGCAAGCTCTTTGACGCGCTGTTGAATTCGGCTCAAATCTCGTCTCCAATCATGTCGGATACCTGGGTCACGTCCTTGTCCCCGCGCCCGGAAAGGCAAACAGCGATGATCTGGTCCGATTTCATCGTCGGCGCCAACTTGGCTGCATAAGCGATGGCATGAGCCGATTCCAACGCAGGGATAATTCCCTCGGTCCGCGACAATAATTTAAATCCCTCCAAGGCCTCCTGGTCGGTGATGGAAACATACTCGGACCGCCCGGTATCGTTCAGGTAACTGTGCTCGCAACCCACGCCAGGGTAATCCAGTCCGGCGGATATCGAATGTGCCTCGCGAATCTGCCCGTCCCCGTCATGCAGAAGGTAGCTTTTCATTCCATGAAGAACGCCTGGCGTCCCGTGGCTCAGCGACGCTCCATGTTTTCCGGTCTCGATTCCATAACCGGCAGCTTCCACGCCGATGAGGCGCACGCCCTCGTCTTCAATAAAGGGGTAAAACATACCCATAGAATTGCTTCCACCGCCCACGCAGGCAATGCAGGCGTCCGGAAGCCGTTTTTCCGACTCCAGGATTTGCTCCCGGGACTCCTCGCCGATGATCTTTTGAAAATCGCGCACGATCATGGGGAACGGATGCGGTCCTACTACGGAGCCTATGATGTAATGCGTGCTTTCGACGGTAGTAATCCAGTTGCGGATAGCCTCGCTGGTGGCGTCTTTCAGGGTGCGCGTGCCGGAAGAAACCGGAATCACCTTGGCTCCCAGCAGTTTCATGCGAAAGACGTTCAACTCCTGGCGTTTGATGTCCTCCTCGCCCATGAACACGTCGCACTCCAAGTCAAACAGGGCGGCGGCAGTGGCGGTGGCGACTCCATGTTGACCGGCGCCGGTTTCAGCAATCACGCGTTTTTTCCCCATACGCTGGGTGAGCAAGGCGCTGCCGATGGTGTTGTTGATTTTATGCGCGCCGGTGTGGTTGAGATCCTCGCGCTTCAAATAAATTTTGGCTCCCCCGAGCGTTTTGGAAAGCCGCTCCGCATAATACAGCGACGACGGACGGCCCACATATTGCTCTAGGTAGTAACGCAGATCCTTGACGAATTGCGGATCCTCCATCGCTTCCTTATAAAGCTTTTCTAGCTCCTCGAGAGCGGGCATCAGAGTTTCAATGACAAACTTGCCGCCAAAGTCGCCGAAATGGCCTTTGGCATCAGGCATAGGAGGCGCTTCTATATTTTTTTCCTGTAATGACATATCAAGATCGCTCTTTCGTTATACTCAAGATTTTAACAGGTATCTTTTACCGGGAAGAATTTTTTTACAAACAGTTTTTCGCCTTCTGAATGAAAAGACGAAGTTTTTTGCCAGCGTAACGCTGGACCCAGTAGACGTTGCAAGCGCACTACAAACTATTCTTCGCTCTTTGGATGAACAAACGAAGCTTTTTAGAATCCTTTTTTCCGGGAGATTTTTCCACCCCGGAACAGACGTCCACCGCCCAGGGCTTCACGACGCGAATCCCCTCCTCCACATTGTCCGGAGTCAAACCCCCAGCCAAAATAACGGGACCAAATTTTTTGGCGCGTTTGACCAGGTTCCAGTCGCAGGTTTTTCCCGTGCCGCCATAGGCGTCCGGAGAAAAAGCGTCCACCAGGATTCCTCGGACGATGTAATTGGAAACCTGCGCCAGGGAGGCCGCGTCCTTAAGGCGAAACGCCTTGATCACCTTGCATTGAATTTTTCTGCAAAACACCGGGCTTTCATCGCCGTGCAGTTGCACCGCGTCCAGACCGCAACGCTCAACGGTCCGGTTAATCCGCTCGGCAGTTTCGTTGACGAACACCCCCACGGTTTCTATAAACGGCGGCAGTTGCGCAATAATTTCCCGCGCCTTCTGGACGGAAACATAGCGTGGGCTTTTGCGGTAAAAGATAAACCCCAAAGCGTCGGCGCCAAGCTCCACTGCTAGTTTAGCGTCTTTGAATTGGGTGTTGCCGCAAATTTTAACCCGCGTCGGCGGTTGCGTCGTTGCCATCGCCCAACAAGCTCCGTAGTTTTTCGGGAATATCCTCGGCGGTCATCAGGCTTTCTCCAATGAGAAAAGCGTGGGCGCCCAGCTTTTCGAATTTTTCAATCTCTTCCCGTCCCCGGATTCCGCTTTCGCAAACCAAAATGTTTTTTTCGTCGAAGGAAGCCATGGGAATCAATTGCCGGGCAATACCCAATTCAGTTTTTCCGGTTTTCAAATCCCGGTTGTTGATTCCGATCAGGGTCGCCCCGGCCATGAAGGCTTTTTCAAGGTCGTGCTCGTCGTGCGATTCCACCAGACCGCTCATTCCAAGCTCTACCCCAAGACACAGTAAGTCCTCTATTTGCCCGGCTTCCAGAGCGTCGGCGATCAACAAAAAGGCGTCGGCTCCAAAAGCTCGCGCCTCGTAAACTTGATATTCTGCGGACAAAAAATCTTTGCGCAGAAGTGGAATATTTTCCGCCTGGGCCCGCACCAGACGCAGATTTTCCAGACAGCCGCCAAAATGCGTACTTTCCGTCAGTACGGAAATCGCCGAAGCCCCATTGTCAGCATAGATTTTGCCGATTTGAGAGGGATCGACGTTATCCCGCAACGGCCCCTTGAACGGGCTTTTTGGTTTGATCTCCGCGATAATGCGCGTCCCTTCCCCGGCCTTGCGATGCAATGCATTTGAGAAATCCAGCGGAGCGGCGGATTCCTGAATCATGTCCTTGAGTTGGGACAGGGGAACCTTGCGACGAGCTTCATCCAGTTCCTGTTGCTTGTCCGCGAAAATTTTATCGAGAATGGTGGTCATAAACTATTTTAGTCCTAGTCGTTTTTGATTCGTTTGACTGAAGTAAGGTGTATCTGCATTTTTCCAACCCGCCAACGGCGACTTTACGCAAAGAGATTAAAAATCATAGAACAGTTCATTTCAAGTCCTTCTCAATCCGCCCCAGTAAGTTTCAACCATTTGCCTTCATACCAATAATGTACTGTTGAGGCTTTTTGTATAAAGGCCTCGTTTATTCCTTCGTGGTCGATGGGAGGCGGTTTGGGTCCGCCATAAACATTATAGTGCTCCAAAATGTATTTTCTGTCGGCCTTATACAACATACGGCTGAATATTATTCCTTCCTCAGGATTCGGCCCTAGCCCTTGCAACCAATTTTTATCGTCCGACCACTCGGCCACTTCTTCCACGGCGGCGTCCAACCCACTCCAGAACACGAGGATCGTCGAATTACCATCCACCGAGCACAACACCGCCCAGTCTGTCTGCCCCAATTTTCGAAATACGCCGGAAATAGCGTTCTGCGGTTTGCTCCATCCCTTGGGGCCGCCGAGCTGAGGAATGGAGCAACCGCGCTTCTCCAGCCCTTTCACGACGGATTTGGGCAAACCGGGATATTTGGAAGGAGCCAATCGCAGAATATTCTCTTTTGCCTTCTCCCAATCCCATTGCCCTACAGCCCCGAGCGGCGAGGGAAAAATTAACAATGCGATGACCGCTAATTTGCTCGCGAGGTAAATATTCATGGAACGATTCATTTTAGCCGAGACTCCCAGATGAAGATAAAAACCCTTTGAAAGTCGTCCTAATTTATCGAGCCGTCTTTTGAGATAGAAATTTTTTCCTGAATATAACCCTAACCTATAAACCGGAACCCGCGACCCGGCACAGGCCTTCAAGTTTTTCCATTGCGGCGCCGGAGGCGATGGATTCTTTAGCAAGTTCCAATCCGTCTTTGGGCGTTTGGGCTTTTCCAGAGGCTGTGATCCCCAAAGCGGCGTTCAACAAAACAATATCGGTTTTAGGTCCGGGTTCTCCCGACAAGATCGCTTTTATGATCCCAGCGTTTTCCTCCGCCCCGCCGCCCCGCAAATCATCCGGGCTGCATACCTGCATCCCGAACCAATCTGGATGAATTTCAAATTCACTTATATTTCCATTATTTAGCTCATAAACTATTGTGTAGTTCGTTAGCGTAACCTCATCCATTCCGTCGTCGCCATGGACTACGAAAGCGCGCCGACATCCCAGTTTCCCTAACACCCGCGCCAGAGTTGAGGCCCATTTTTTATCATACACGCCGATGACCTGGGCATGTGCTCCGGCGGGATTAGTCAGAGGTCCGAGGATATTGAATATGGTGCGGATCTTGAGTTGTTTTCTCACCTCCACCGCATGCTTCATCGCCTGATGCATGAGCGGAGCAAATAGAAATCCGATCCCCACCTCGTCCAGGCATTTTTCCACCAACGCCTTATCGGCTTCGATGTTGACTCCCAGGCATTTCAAGACGTCGGCGCTGCCGGACTTGCTGGTCACCGCCCGGTTTCCGTGCTTGGCGACGACCACCCCGGCCCCGGCAACGACAAACGCCGCCGCCGTGGAGATATTGAAGGTATCCAATCCGTCGCCGCCCGTCCCGCAGGTATCGACGATGGGTTCGGCGGAGACGTTCAATCGCACGGCCTTTTCGCGCATCACCCTGGCGGCGCCGACGATTTCATCCACGCTCTCGCCTTTCATGCGCAGGGCGGTCAAAAACGCCGCCAGATGAACCGGCTCGGTTTTTCCCTCCATGATTTGTGTCATGACCGAGATCATTTCCTCTTCGGTCAGGTTTCTACGGTCAACGACGCGTTGCAGGGCTTCAGTAATTTCCATGGGTTTTGTTATTCGTCACTTGTCATTTGTTAACGGGTCGGTCCGCGTTTTCCAAAAAGTTTTTCAATAATTGCTTGCCTGACGCCGTGAGAATTGATTCTGGATGAAACTGCACGCCCTCGACCCAACTCTCCTTGTGGCGGACGCCCATAATTTCATCCTCGTCCGTCCAGGCGGAGATTTCAAAACAGTCGGGTAGCGACGCTCTTTCAACAATCAGTGAATGATAACGCGTAGCCTCAAACGGATTGGGCAGGTCTTTAAAAATGGTCTTTCCATCGTGATGGATCATGGACGTTTTGCCGTGCATCAATTTTTTGGCCTTGATGATTTTTCCCCCAAAGGCCTCGCAGACTGATTGATGCCCCAGGCAAACCCCCAATAGCGGAACCTTGCCGGCGAAATGCGTCGCGACTTCGCGGGATATCCCCGCCTTGTCCGGCGTGCAGGGTCCGGGAGAAATCACGAGTTTTTCGGGATTGAGCTTTTCCATCTCCGCAACGCTGATTTTATCGTTGCGGCGCACCTGAATGTCCGCGCCCAGCTCTCCCATGTACTGCACCAGATTGTAGGTGAAGGAGTCGTAGTTGTCGATCATGAGAATCATAGATTCAATCCTCTTTCGGCCAGTTCGATCGCCTTGAGCAAAGCCTTTCCCTTGTTCATTGTTTCCTCGTACTCGTTTTCCGGAACGGAATCGGCGACGATCCCAGCCCCCACTCCCAGGTAGGCGGTTTGATCTTTTACGACCAAGGTACGAATAGCAATGGCGGCGTCCATATTTCCCTCAAAGCCAAAATAACCCACGGAACCTGCGTACAGGCCGCGGCGGGTGGGTTCCAACTCGTCAATGATTTCCATAGCGCGTATTTTCGGCGCGCCGGAAACGGTTCCCGCGGGAAAGGCCGCGCGCAGAACGTCAAAACTGTCCAAGCCGTCCTTTAACTTCCCCCGGACATTGGAAACGATGTGCATGACGTGGGAGTATCGTTCTATAGTGAACTGCTCGTTGACGTCGACCGTGCCGGTTTCGGCGATCCGCCCCAGATCGTTTCGTCCCAGGTCCAGCAACATGATATGTTCGGCGCGTTCCTTTTCGTCGGCCAGCAGATCCTTCTCCAACTCCACATCCTCGGCCTCGTTAGCGCCTCGCTTCCGCGTGCCGGCAATGGGCCGGACCTCGACGTCCTCCCCTTCCCTGCGCACCAGGATTTCCGGAGAGGAACCCACGACCTGAAAATCCCCGAACTTTAAATAATACATGTAAGGCGATGGGTTGATGGAACGCAAGGCCCGGTAAATGCTGAAAGGATCCTGGGTGATTTCAAATTTCAAGCGCTGGGACAACACCACCTGAATGGCGTCGCCCTCAAGAATATAATCCTTGATTTTAAGAACCGCCTCTTTGAATTTTTCCTTCTCAAAGTTGGAAACAAACGTCGGCGGAGATGATTTTTGTTTTAGGGATTCGCGGTTGTTTCCATCCGCCGCGTTTTGCCGGAGTTTATTTTCCAGCGCTTCGATTTTTTTAATCGCCTCGCTGTACCCGGCGTCCAAGTCGCCGTCCTCAACGAAGGCGTTGGAGACGATGATGATCGTTTGCCGAGCATTGTCGAATATCAACAAAGTATCGGCGATGATGAACTGCGCGTCCGGAGTTTGCAGGTCGTCCGTTGTACTGTCCGGAAGTTCTTCGAAATAGCGCACCATATCGTAGCTGATGAATCCCACCGCGCCGCCGGTGAAGCGCGGCAAACCATCGATTTTAACCGGGCGGTATTTCTCCATCTGCGCTTTAAGAACGTCCAGAGCGTCTCCGGTTGGGTTAACGACCTCCTTTTTGTCGCCGTCCGTTTCAACGACGACCTTCCCGCCTTTCATTGTGAATATGGCGTGTGGGTCGCAACCCAGAAAGCAATACCGCGCCCACTTTTCTCCGCCCTCGACGCTTTCAAACAGGAATGAATACTCCCCCTTGATTTTCATGTAGGCGGAAACCGGCGTATCCAGATCGGCAAGGATTTCCTTGTAAACGGGAATCAGGTTGCCAGATTTGGCCTTGTCTTTAAATTCTTCGAGGGTGGGTTTGTACATGGCAATAAAAAAAGCACAGCCAGGCTGTGCGGAAAAATAAAACTCAGCCCAACAAAGAGCCAAATTTCAAACGGTTAATCGCTCAATATAGCGCCAGGAAGGAAGGCGGGTCAAGGCAATTGGCGGGGACGTTTGCGGCAAAACCCTCCGGGAAAAGCGATCACTCGACTTCTTTCCAGTCCTCGCCGTCCCAATGCATGATGATACCGTTGTCTCCGACGGCGTAGATGTTGTCATCCGAGGGACCCCATATGGCGGTCAAGAATTCTTCGGTATTGGATTCAATCGGGGTCCACTGGTCGCCGTCGAGAAAGAGAATCATCCCCTCGTCGCCCACGGCGAAAACCATATCGCGCGACGGCCCCCACACGTCGAGGATGAAGTTGCCGGTGCGGGTGGGCATTTCGGTAAATTCGACGCCGTTGAAGCGAAACATGGCTCCGTCCGATCCGCCAATGAACATTTCGTCGGGACCAAACCCGTAAATACTGTAAAGCTCTGCGTTCGAGCTAAAGGTCAAGCGGTTCCAAACTTCTCCCTCGAGCTTTAGGACGAGTCCGTCGATTCCGACGGCGAACATATCTCCATCCTTGCAACCCCACAGACGGGCGACGTCGACCTCGGAGTTCACCTTCATGTATTTCCAGGAGTCGCCGTCATATCGGGCAATTTTCCCGATCCGACACCCGACGTAAATTTCATTCTCCGAAAGCCCAAAAATTCCCGACATTGGAGGAAAGTTTTCCGTGTCCTCGGGTTTCCATTCCGCGCCGTCGTAATGCAGGATTTTACCGTCCGTGCAAACGGCATAAATGTTATCCGGCCCGGTTCCCCACATCTGCTTGAACGTCCACCTTCCTCCGGTTTCCATTTTGGTCCAGCGCTCGCCGTCGAAGCGCAGGATGGTCCCTTCGGCGCCGCCAACAAAAATATTTTTTTCGTCGAAACCGTAGACGCAAAGAAGATGACTTTCGGTCAAACTGCTCATAAGGACATATCCTTCCACTGGTCGCCGTCGTAATGCAGGACGCATCCATCGTCCCCGACCGCGTAAACGCAATCGGAACGCAACCCCCGGATTTTGGTCAAATACTTTTCGGTCCCGGAATCCATCGGCGCCCACGCTTTTCCATCGTAATGCAAAATCACGGAATTATCGCCCACGGCAAAGATATCATTTGCGGAGCTTCCCCAAACGCCGAGGAGGTATTCTTTGGTTCCCGACTCCATGGGCGACCACGCCTCGCCGTCGAAATGTAGAATAACGCCTTCGGAGCCGACGGCATAGACGTCGTTGGAGTTGGCGCCCCATACTCCATACAGGGAAACCGTCTCTTCAGTCAATTCTTCCTGGCGGATAAATTCCTTACCGTTATACAAACGATAGGTTCCTTCCCCGCCCACAGCGTGAATCTTGTCGGCGCCTTCGCCCCAAAAACTAAACAGGTCGTGAATGGTGTTGGGTTCGCGGTATTCCCATTCTCCGCTCCAGTAAAGAACGCGCCCTCCGACGCCATAAATGAATAAACAGTCGGATGAAAACCCATAAACTCCGTTGAGGGAGTCATAACTTCCGGTGTCAATGGTTTTCCACTGCTTTCCATCGTAATGCAACACCACGCCTCCGACGCCGACGGCGTAGATGTCTTTTTCGTGCGCGCCCCAAACGCCCATCAAGGGATTGCCGTTGTCGGTGCGGACCTGGGTCCATTCGATTCCATCCCAGTTTTGGGGAATTCCGTCCTTGCCAACCACATAAATATTTTTTTCGTCAAAAACCAATAAATCCAGAAGGTCCGGCTGTTCGCCTGTAAACATTTTTGTAAATCCTTTAAGCCAGCTTCACGCTGGCCGGGCAAAGCCCGGTGGAAAGGTTTGAGACGCAAACGCCCTAAAGCCGGATACGCTTTTCATAAAATAAGCGCCAACTGAGTCCAGAGCCATGCTGGCCGGGCAAAGCCCGGTGGAAAGGTTTGAGACGCAAACGCCCTAAAGCCGGATACGCTTTTCATGAAATTAGCGCCAACTGAGTCCAGAGCCAAGCTGACCGGCTCCGGCGCCTCGCTGACGACTAATTCGTAGGGGCGGGCGCGACTTGAAAAATAACGTTGGAAAGTTTTTTCAAATTGGGAGAGTTCTTGATGAGGTTCTGAGTCTCTTCGCCGACGTCGTTATGAATGAGAACCAAAGTTTCCAGCTTGGAAAGGTTTTTGGAATCGGCAAACGCCCGTGCGCCTGCGTCGCCAATATCCGTTTCATAAAGATCAAGAAGCGTCAGGTTTTTAAAGTTTTTTGAATTCGCAATCGCTTGGGCGCCCCGGACTCCTACCGGATTGAAGGTTAGCGTCAATTGATTGAGGTTCGTTAAAGTCTCCGAAGTTGCCAGCGCTTCGACGCCCTCGCCCTCGATATAGTTCCAGTTCAGATTAAGTTCGGTGAGCGACGCAAGGTTTTTGGATTTCGCGATCATCCGGGCGCCCTCGTTGGTGACGCCGTTGCGATAGAGCGAAAGTAGGTTCAGGTGTTTCAACGTTTCCGACTCCGCGATCGCTTGAACTCCTTCATCCTCCAGCTTGTCTCCCAACCAGAGGGAAACCAGATTGCCCAGTTTTTTCGATTGCGCTACCGCTTTAGCGCCTTCCACCGTAATATCATTGTCGCTCATCACCAGTTCCGACAAATTCAAAAAATTTTTCGAATCAGCCAGGACTTTGAGCCCCTCGTCGGTGACCTCGTTTTTAAACAGGTTCAAAACCGTTAAATTTTTAATCAAATTAGATTCCGCGAGCGCTATAATCCCCTTGTCGCCCACTTCATTAAACTCCAGAAACAGAGCTGTGACGTTTTTCATCTTGTCGGACTTGGCGATCTCTACCAGATCGGCGTCTACCAACTCCTTCTGGCGCAAATCCAACTCGCCGTTTTCGACGTTGAAATTTTCCTCTATGAGCTTTTCAAAATCTTTTTCCTGATCCTGAACTTCGGCCATATCCCGCTCTCCGATTCCCTTAAGCTTATAAATTTTAGTATTGGTTGAACGGGATATTCTAGGGAAGTTCTTCTATTTGTAAACCCTAAATATAAACCTCGTCCATTATTAAACCCAAACCCAAACGCCTTTTTTACCAACTCGGATAACCATTAAAATATTTTAATATTTTTTTTGATGTAATATTCATTATTTTTTTATAAGTTTATGGCTTTGATTTTTAACTCACTTAACTCGCATTCCCCTTAAATTGAAACCAACCCCATGTCTCAAAACGTAGAAGAAATCACTCAGCGCGTCCGCCAGTATTCGGACTTTATCCAGAAAATCCGCGAAGAAATTTCGCGCGTTATCGTCGGGCAAACCGACCTGATTGACCGAATGATACTGGGTCTCCTGACCGGAGAACACATCCTGTTGGAAGGCGTCCCCGGCCTGGCGAAAACCACCGCCGTGAAAGCCCTGGCGCAAACCATCAACGCCAAATCCAGCCGCGTGCAATTCACCCCCGATCTCTTGCCCGCCGACCTTTTGGGAACGCAAATATACAACCCAAAAACCGGCGAGTTCAGCGTTAAAAAAGGACCGTTATTCGCCAATATAATTTTGGCAGACGAGATCAACCGCGCTCCCGCCAAAGTACAGAGCGCACTTCTGGAAGCCATGCAGGAGAGACAGATTACTCTGGGAGGGCAGACTTTTGATCTCGCCCCGCCTTTCATGGTTTTGGCAACTCAAAACCCGATCGAGCAGGAAGGCACATATCCCCTGCCCGAGGCGCAGGTCGATCGTTTCATTTTTAAACTCAGGATCACCTACCCGTCTAGCGAAGATGAAAAACAAATCATGCGCCGGACAAAGGACGCAAACATTCAAGCGGCAAGCGTCGTACAGCCGGAAGATATCCTGAAAGCGCGGGAAGTCATCGACTCAATTTATATCGACGAGAACCTGCAGGACTATATCGTCAATATTGTGAGCGCCACCCGCGACCCCAAGGCGTTCAAATTGGATTCGCTCGCCAACCTGATTCAATTTGGCGCGTCCCCCAGGGCGTCCATATTTTTATACCGGGCGTCCAAGGCGCTGGCATTTATGAACGGCCGCGGCTACGTCGTTCCTCACGACGTCAAAAGCCTCGGCTTGGATATTTTACGCCATCGGGTCATATTGTCTTACGAGGCGGAGGCCGAAGACCTCGACGCGGACGACGTTCTCAAACAAATTTTCGACGCCGTCGAAGTCCCCTGACCCAGGCCCGTTCCACTTATGCCGAATCTGCTTACAAACTTATGGGACCGCTTTCTAAGCCCTCCACCGCCTCCACCGCTCGGGGAAAACAAAATTTCTCCAGAATTGATGCATCGGATTCGGGCCGTTCAGGTGCGCGCCAGTTTCCTGGCTAACGACCTGATGGCGGGGGAATATGTCTCCGCCTTCAAGGGACGGGGCATGGAGTTCAACGAGGTGCGGGAATACCAACCGGGCGACGACGTGCGCCTGATTGACTGGAACGTCACCGCCCGCATGGGCGCGCCCTTCATCAAGGAGTTTCGCGAGGAACGGGAGTTAACGGTTATGCTGATCGTGGACGTCAGCTCCTCGGGCGAATTCGGTTCCGTTGAGCGCATGAAAAACGAGGTCGCCGCCGAAGCGGCTTCCGTGCTGGCCTTTCTGGCCGTGAAGAACAACGACAAGATTGGGCTGATCGTTTTTTCAGATAAGATCGAACATTACGTTCCGCCCAAAAAAGGCAAGGCGCACGTTTGGAACATCATCCGCACCATTCTAAATTTTAATCCCGAGGGACGCGAAACCAATTTGTCCCTGCCTCTGGAATATTTATTGAACGTTCAGAAAAGAAAATGCACCGCTTTTTTCATTTCCGATTTTCAGGGGAAGAATTATGAAACCAGCTTAAAACTGGCGAAACAAAAACACGACCTGATCGCGTTTATCATTCTCGATCCCAGGGAATTTGAGCTGCCCCGGATTGGCCTGATAAACTTTCAAGACGCCGAAACTGGAGAAACCATCGAGATCGACGCCTTGAATCAAGAGACAACGAAGCGCTTCAACGAAAGCAGGCGCGAGGAACATCAAAACAAAATTGATTTTTTAAAATCCATCGGCATGGACGCCGTGGAAATCCACACTCATCAACCCATGATAAACCCAATTTTAAAGTATTTTAAAATGCGGGAGAAACGCCGTTAACATGGAA
>JAJDBB010000030.1 GCA_029261555.1 Nitrospinaceae bacterium
GGCTTTGCGGACATTCGCGCGTTATCATTCTGGGGAGCGATCGTGATTTTGAATTCGTCGACCGGCTTCGCCATGGAGTTCATCGGCGACATGCAGGACAGCCGCGCCTTCAGCTCCGCCAATTTCTCCGGAGTGAATTGACCGGTAATACGCCGCTGGCAGACGCCCGACAACAATTTCCTGAAATGGAAATACACCGTATCTAATTGCTTCCATCCGTGCTCATTCGTGTCTATCACACCCCGCATTTTTAATAATAAAAAATTCGATCCGTGATTTGAAAACGTAAAATCTTCAAAAAGAATATTGGAAAGAAAAAAATAAAAAGGGGCTTACCGCATAAGCGATAAGCCCTTGTTTTATTTAGCGAGCCTTGAAGGGATCGAACATTCGACCTACTGATTAAGAGTAAATAGGTGCATTACTAAGATATTAAAAATAACGGTTTTTAAATTCTAAAAAATAACCGGGTTAAAAACAGGCGGAATTATTAGCGTCTTTTGGGGTTATTCATTTTGAAAAATTTTGATGAAAAATGAGTTCGCGGTGGAGTAAACTCCTTTGGGCGTTGCCTTGAAATCCTGACAAAAAGAGATCGGATCAAACAGAAAACCCTGGAGTTGAGAAAAAAATAAAACCTCAAACTCAGGGTTGCTTAACTTGAACTTGAAAACTATTTTCTGAAACCAAATCCCTGGCGTATGAAGTCCACCGGGATGGTCCGGGTTACAACTACCGGCATTTTAGGCTGATTGTAAAATAATGCGTTCGATAAAAATTGAAGGACTGGATATTCCCTGGACGGCCCTCACCTTGGGTTGCTTGCAGATTGCCCCTAGCAAAGAGTGGGGGGACGTGTGTTCGGCTGAAGAGGCCGACCGGGTGGTAAAGACCGCCCTGGAGGGCGGCGTCATGGCCTTTGATACCGCCGAGAGTTATGGCGACGGGGAATCCGAACGCCGCCTCGGCAAGGCCCTGGACTCCCGAAAAAACGACGTCCTCATCATTTCCAAAGTCTGGCCCGACGCCGAATTGACGGTCGAGGCTTACCAGTCGCGCCTTGAGGGTACGTTGAAAGCTATTGGGCGGGATTATGTCGATGTGTATCTGATCCACTGGCCGGGCATGTATTTAGACACCATGAAAAATACCGGGAAGATGTGCGACGTCATGGCTGCCCTCAAAGAAAGCGGCAAGGCCCGTGCCGTTGGTATTTCGAATTTCCAGGAGAAAGACATTGGTCTGATGGGAGGCGCCGCCTCGTTGTTCACCGTCAATCAGGTACCTTATAACCTGCTTCAGCGCGAGTACGAAGGAGTGCATTTAAAAAAATGTGAAAGGGCCGGCATCGGTTATATGGCGTATTCGCCCAGCGCCCGCGGCCTATTAGCCGGTCGACTCGATGAAGAGGCCTTAAAGGCGCCCACCCGCCGGGAATATCATCTGTATCAGCAGCCTCATTTTGATGATTCGCAAATCGTGCGCGACACTGTTCAGGAAATTGCACAAGAAATCAATACGGTCCCCATCAACGTGGCGCTCGCATGGGTGATCCAGCAAAAGAATATCACCACCGCTGTGGTAGGGGCACGCAAAGTGAATCAGGTGAAGGAGTTTTGTGCTGCCGGGGACATTACGCTTACTTCCGATCAGTTGGACCGACTCAACAAGGCGAGCGCTCTGTTTCATTTCGATCTCGGTATACGTGTCTGATGACAACTGGAAAAAGTCGCCCAATGACGAAGGTATCACTCTGGGTAAGAAAAAAAGTTTAAGGCATTTTGTCATTAACCCTTATTTTATTTGGTGAGCCGTGAGGGAGAAAATTTTGATGGACGATTTGGTGAAATCTCACCGGCTTGAGGCCGAAGAACAAAAATTTTCCGACCGTAAAATAAAATTAAGTATTGTCGCCCGAATTATTTGCGGATGGAATGGAGTGCTTCAGGCGTGGCGGGAAGAAGGGGGGTTCCGTAATCAGGTTTTCGGTTTTATTGCCATGATTGCTACCCTTGGGATCGTCCAACCTCCACTGACTTGGTGGGTATTGGCCCTATTTGGCTCTCTAACGGTTCTCTCATTTGAATTGATAAACACAGCTTTGGAAGCTTTATCCGACCTATTGCATCCGGATCATCATCCAAAAATTGGAAAGGTGAAAGATCTAGCCTGCGCCGCGGTTATTGTTTCAAGTTTTGGCCTTCTAATTATCGGCATTGCCATGATCGCGGACGCTTTAACCGGGAAAATCTAGTTTTGTAGTAACTATTATTTCCTCGTACTGCCCTCCTTTCCAATTTACATCTAAATAATTCTTATTAATAAAAAATGGTACCCCGAAAGGTACCCCAATAAAAAAAGGGCTTACCGCATAAGCGATAAGCCCTTGTTTTATTTGGTGAGCCGTGAAGGGATCGAACCTTCGACCTACTGATTAAGAGTCAGTTGCTCTACCAGTTGAGCTAACGGCCCTCGTTCTCTTTTTATGTTTGCGTAAACTAGCATTTCTCCTGCCCGTCGTCAACCAGGGTCCTGATAGGCCCTATTGCCGCTTTCGCTCTCGGGTTCTAAAAATCTCCGCTTCCAGCCGTCCCTTTCCCAATTCCAAAAAGCGCGCCCGCGACCTTGTATTGTATCGGCCCTAACAGGTCCGCCAAACCGCCCATTGCCAACGAAAGGAATAAAAATAAAAACGCCTTGTCGCGGTCGTAACGCATTTGCACTATGTCTATCAAAAAACTCAATGCTATGAGGGCGAAGAATAAGGTTCTTTGAATTTTCCTCAAGACCTCCTCCCCGTCCACCGCAGCGGCGCCGCCGCTTTCGGGAGCGTGAAAGGCTCCGTAAAAGCTTCCGATGTATATTCCCACCAAAAAAACCACCCAGGTTTTTTTCATGAATATCAATGTATCGACAACTTTTGGGTCTTCCAAGGGGCGAATTCCTCTTTAGGCGCTAATGCCGAACGGTTTTTAAAGCGCTTTTATTAACGCGCTTTGAACGTCCGGCGTTTTTATCTACAAAGCCAGGTTTACATGATATAATTCAGTTTATCTGAATATTTTCTTAGATATTTTCTCAGCCGCCGCCCGCGCCGATTTGTTTCCAGATTGGTTGCAAGCTTTCCCGGCGTGGCGTTGGCTCATGAGCGTCCATTGTATCCAAGACGGCTTTGGCTTTACAATTCATTTACAGGACGTTCCCCATTTTTTTCAATCTATCTGGACTGAAAATAACACGACTCTATTTTAATTGAAGGAGAGGTAAGAAATGGCTATTAGATTAGGCGATACAGCCCCGGATTTCGAGGCAGATACCAGCGAAGGCAGAATCAAATTTCACGAGTGGCTGGGGGACAGTTGGGGCGTCTTTTTCTCCCACCCAAAAGATTACACTCCGGTGTGCACCACGGAACTGGGCCGGGTGGCCAACTTAAAAGCAGAGTTTGAAAAAAGAGGCGTCAAGGCGATGGCCCTCAGCGTTGATCCCGTCGATTCGCACATGGGTTGGATCAAGGACATCAACGAAACGCAAAATTGCTCGGTCGATTTTCCCATCGTGGCAGATCCGGATCGCGAGGTCGCGACCACTTACGACATGATCCACCCCAACGCTCTGAACAACCTTACCGTGCGCTCGGTGTTCATCATCGGCCCGGACAAAAAGGTAAAACTTACCCTGACCTATCCGGCGTCCACGGGGAGAAATTTTGACGAGATTTTGCGCGTCATCGACTCTCTGCAACTGACTGCGAACTACAGCGTGGCCACTCCGGTGGACTGGAAACAGGGCGGCGATTGCGTGGTGGTTCCGGCGATCAAGACGGAAGATATTCCGGCGAAGTTTCCGAAAGGGTTCACTGAAATCAAACCGTACCTACGGATGACTCCACAACCCGACAAGTAACAGAAGGGCGGCTCTAAAATTAACCTTGGCAGTGAGCGGCCCTTATGAAATAAGGGCCAGCAAGGAGCCAAAAGCGGAAACATCCAATTTTTAGAGGTTTCCGAAAATTTTAAAGGGGGCTTCATCTATTGAAGCCCCCGTCTTTACTCTGTCTATCGGAAAACAAGATGAGCATTAAGACGTCTGACAATCAAATCGATTTCCTGATTCAATTACTCGCCGACCGGGACGCCTTTGTTCTGGAAAAGGTCCGCGAACAAATTTTGTCTCTGGGAGAGGACGCGCTTCCTTTTTTGGAAATCGCCGCCCGCAAGGAGGATCTGGGCATTCGGCCTCAGGCGCTGGATTTGATCACCCGCCTGCTTCCCAAAAGGTTGGGCCGAAAATTTCTCGCTTTGTCGAGCAAGGGACCGGAAGAACTTTTCCCGCTTGAGGAGGGAATCTTCCTCATGAACCAGTTTGGGTTTCCCCACCTCGACGTCGACCAAATAACGGAGCCGTTGGACGCGCTGGCGGAGGAACTCAAGCCCCTGTTAAAAGATGAAACGGACGCCGAGGGAACGGTTCGGATTCTTTCCCGGTTTTTATTTAAGGACAAGGGGTTTCGCGGCAACAAAAAAGATTACTACAACCCGGACAACAGTTATCTGAACAAAGTGCTGGAGAATAAAAAAGGCCTGCCGGTTTCGCTTTCGGTCCTTTGTCTGTTAGTGGCGGCCCGGTTAAACTTGCCGGTTTATGGCGTGGGCATGCCGACGCATTTTATTCTGATGCTGGAATCCGCCGGCGAAAAAATTTACTTCGACCCGTATAACGGCGGACGCATTCTGACGCCGGACGATTGCGCGCGCCTGCTCAAAACCCAGGGCTTTAAATTCGACGCCTCTTACCTGAACAAAACTCCGCCCCGGCAAATCCTCATTCGCATGTTGCGCAACCTGTTCATGATTTATAAGAACAACGGCGAGCCGGACAAAACCGCCCACATCGAAGACTTCGTTAAAATCCTGAACAAGATTCCCAAAGCGCGGGACTTCTCCGCCCTCGCCTGATTTTTCTAATGAAAAAAACCGTCGTGGTCACCGGAGCGGGAACGGGCATTGGCCGTGCCATCGCTCAAGTCCTCGCGCAGAGCAATTACTCGCTGATTTTGCTGGGACGCAACCTGGACGCGTTGGAAACTACCCGGCGAACCCTCGTCAAACCGGATGCGCATCAAAGTTTCTCCTGCGACGTCCGCCGTCCGGAAGATTTGCGAAAAAGCCTGGCGGATTCTGGAATTGAAAATTTATACGCCGTCGTCGCCAACGCAGGGATCGGCGGAGAAAATTTTTATAACGGGAACGGCGACGGCGACCGCTGGACAGAGGTCGTCGAGACCAACCTGACCGGCAGTTACAACACCGTTCAGGAATGCCTCCCTTACCTGAAAAAAGACCAAAGCGAATATCGGAAAGTCGTATTTATCTCGTCCATCCTCGCCCGCCTGGGCGTACCCGGATACAGCGCCTACTGCGCCTCCAAGGCCGGACTGTTGGGTTTGATGCGTTCGCTTGCCAGCGAGTTGGCCGGAGAGAAGATTCTCGTTAATGCCGTCTTGCCCGGATGGGTGAACACCGCGATGGCGCACGAAGGGTTACAAGCCTTCGCCGACGCGCTGGGAGTCAGCAAGGATGAAGCCCATAAAGAAGCGATGAAGCCTGTGCCGCTGGGTAAGATGTCCGAACCCGAAGAAGTGGCACAATTTGTGGAGTTTTTAATCTCACCAAAAGGCAATTCCCTCACCGGCCAGTCCCTCGACATCAACAACGGCGCCATGATGCCGTAGGCGTTTCCTGCCCGATCCGCCTCCAGGCTGAAAGACTAGCACGAAGGATTGGTTAAAATAAAAAAGGGGCTAGATTGAATTCCAAGAAATGCGATTATAACTCTCATCCAAACGGAGCCGCGGTCAGGAATACCAACGCTAATCGCCTGATTGACTGGACTGGAGCTTGATTATGCTTTTAGCTGTAACTATTGGTTTAGCCATCCTTATTTTTGTGGTGGACCTTATGATCCCGTTGGGAGTTGCCGGCGGGGTTCCCTACATAGCCATCGTTCTTCTTTCTTACAAAATAGAAAACAAAAAGGCGTTGCTGGCTTCCGCAATTTTGGGGTCTGTATTGACTATTCTGGGGTTTTTCTTCTCTCCGCCCGGCGGAGAGCTTTGGAAAGTTTTATTCAACCGCTTCCTGGCATTGTTTGCGATCTGGACCGTCGCCTTGGCGTGCATGAAAAACAAAACAAGGGAAGCAGAAGTGTATAAGCTTTACGAGGCCATCGGTCAAAGCCCTAACTCGATTGCCATTACCGACAAAAACGCCAAAATTGAATACGTAAACCCTGCCTTTGTTAAGCGATCCGGATATTCGAAAGAGGAAGCCCTGGGCAAAACCCCGCGGATATTAAAATCGGGAAAACACCCTCTGGAGTTTTATCAAAATCTTTGGGAAACGATCCTGTCTGGCAATATATGGGAAGGAAGCGTTTACAACCGGCAGAAAGACGGGACATTATATTTGGAATATCTCCAAATTTCTCCCCTTCGGGACAAGAAGGGAGAAATCAGCCATTTTTTCTCTTTAAGACTGCTCGACAAGCAAAGGGAGTTGGCGGAAAAAAACGTCAACAAATTGACCCACACTCTGGACCAGATTCCGCAGGCGGTGTTGATGACCGATAAGGAGGGAACCATCGTTTTTGCAAACCCCGCTTTTGAGAAAATTACCGGCTATTCCTTAAACGAAGTCATAGGGATGAATCCAAAATTGCTTAAATCGGGAAAGCAGACGCCTGAATTTTATAAAAGATTATGGAAGACTATCACGACAGGAAATCCATGGAGAGGAGAGCTTCAAAATAAAAGAAAAGACGGGAAGTTTATCTGGGAATCCGCTGTTATTTCCCCCGTATTCGATGATAGGGATCAGGTCACTCATTTCATTGCGATACGCGACGATATTACCCTGGGAAAAGAGAAAGAATTACGGCTAAAGGAACTTCAAAAACAATCCTCCGTCTCTGAAAAGCTGGCCGGGATCGGACAACTTGCGGCTGGGATTTGCCATGAAGTGCTGAACCCGCTCAATATTATTTCGGTGAAGGTCCAAATGCTAATAAGAAAAAACCAGGAACAGCCCGAATTGATCTCTACTTTTCAGAGTTTGTTAAAAGAAATTGCGCGGATTGTGAAGATTCTCCAAAAGTTGTTGGCATTTTCCCGTCAAGGGAAAAACGAATTTGAAGCTAAATCGGTGGAATTCGTTTTTTCCGAAGAGATACTGCCGCTCGTGGAGAACGATCTTAAATTGAGCCACATAACAATTGAGCAGGAAATAAAACATCCCTTGCCCAAGGTCAATATTGTCTCCGATGAAATGAGGCAGGTCTTTTTAAATCTGATCAATAACGCTAAATATGCCATGCCTCAAGGCGGCAAAATGAAAATCGCTTTTGAAAAAATATTAATGGGGAATAAGCATTATCTGCGAATTCAATTTTCAGATAATGGAACCGGTATTAAAAAAGAAAACCTGGAAAAAGCATTTGACCCTTTCTTTACAACCAAACCGGAAGGAGAGGGTACGGGAATGGGGCTTTCGGTGTGCCACGGAATTATTGAAAAACACGGCGGCAATATGACTGCGGAAAGCGAAGAGGGAGTTGGAACCACCTTTTTGATCGACCTGCCCGCCTTAATTGACTAAGTATTTAGCCAGAAGCTTTAATTATGACCTTGCTCCTGATCCAGGTTGATTGATCGGGTTCATCCCCGCCGCGAAAATCCATCGCAAAATTATCAAACTGGAGTCAGAAAAACAGGAAGGACGTTTAAGTTCTTAAACTTCTTCCGTAGGAGGCGGGGAAGCAACTTCGTTGGGCGTGGGCGCGGTTTCGACTTTGGAGTCGGGTCCGCCGGTTTCCTGCGAACTTTTGGTTTCTTCACTGCCGTGGGCGGCGAGTTGTTTCAACGGATTCAAAAACTCCAGCAGTCTTTCCCTCAATAACTGCGCCAAATCATTTAAAGACCTTGCCAGCGTCTCACTCTCGGCAAACGCTCGGCCCTGTTCCTGAAATACGGATTCCACCACCGCGCCGGCAAGGGCAGCCAAGTCGCGTATGCCCGCGCCATCGTTTCCGCCGGAAACTTCCGGCGCCGATTGCGCTCCCTCTCCCTGCGCGCCGCGAACCAGAGACGCGGCGGAAAAAGTCGTCGTTACCGTCTGTTGCAGGCTCAATTCAATTTCGTCTATCACTCCCAACGACTGGCTGAGCGAT
Organism: Nitrospinaceae bacterium; assembly: GCA_029261555.1. GTDB lineage: Bacteria > Nitrospinota > Nitrospinia > Nitrospinales > JACRGP01 > JAJDBB01. The sequence continues at coordinate 8,227 of JAJDBB010000030.1, forward strand.
TCCGCCGAGGCGAAGACGTCGAACTCTTCTCCGGAAAAGAAATCCTCGGCGATGGTCGATACCCGCCCGGCCAGTTCCTGAATGGCGGCGAGTTCTTCCTCATTCAAATCGCCTTGCACCGTCAACGAATATTCAAACGCGGCACGAGCTTCGGCGGAGAATGTCTCCTGCCGGCTGCCGTCGGCGAAGCTGGTCTGGCTGGCGGATCTCGATAATCCCGCGCTCGCTCTCAGGCTTAGAGTCACCTGATCGCCTTCCTCTGTCCGGAGGAACAGTTTCCCGGCATTTTTAACGTCGACGCTGACGGACGCCTGTTGGCGGCTGGTCAATGCGTGGTCGTTTTGAGTTTGCGAGATTTCCATGATCTAACTATATGCCAAATGTCTTGTTTTTCCGGAAATTCCGGCTTCAATAAAAATTGCTACGGTGCTTATCGGATCAATCGCTCCAAACATGAGAAAAAAATTTATTTATCCAGAACGATGAAGTTTCCGTTAAGCTTTAGAGGTATGTTAAAATCTTAGAAACGGCAAAAAGTGGGATTTTTTTGGACTTGTTATGGCCGACTACGATCCGTTATTTAGCGAAGAAACCACGCGGACTCTGGATTTCCGCAAAATCATCATTCGCAAGACGATCCAGATATCGCGCAGGCACCCAAATTTGCCGATGGAGGATCTGGTTGCGCTGGTGGAGCAGGAAACAGTCAAAGCCTGCGACTTATGCGTGGAATCCTCTTACGACGATTCCAACCCCTACCTGCCCGGACGATATTTTGTGCGCGACAAGCGGGAGGAGCGCCACGACCACGTCGGGCGTTTTTTCCTCAACCAGATTCAGAAAAAATTGCGCTACGGCGGATTGAAACCCTGCTTGACCCCCGTTTTCGCCCGCTCGGTGGGTTGGCTGTTGGGACAGGACGCTTACGATAAATTTTCGCGGCGGCTGGTGAAATTGCTGGAGCAAGGTTACGACGAGGGTTTAACTTACGAAGAGGTTTTAGACGCCGGGCCGGCGGGAGAGATCATGGACGAAATCCTCATCCATTACGGGCGAGAGATGAGCCGGTCCGTGGGCTTTGAATATCGGCTGAAAAATTATCTCGACGCCGCCTTGGTCAAGTATTATACCGGGCACAAGGAGGAAGCAATCCATATCGAGCGGACCGTTCAGGAAGCCTACGACGATTTCATCCGGCTAATGGGATTATAAAAAAAGCCGAAAAGAACAAAAGACTCTATAAAGGGCTGTGTTTGTTATGACAAAACCTTTAAACCAGGCGGGATTCCTCAAAGCTCGCAAATCAATTATCGAAAAAATACTGGACGTCGCTCGTCGTAATCAGGATCTGGCGGACGAGGAGTTGCTCCAGATTGCGGAAAAGGAAACCAAGGGGATGTTCGACCTCCTGCAACCTCCGCCCCACTCTGCCACCGGCCCCTCCGGCTCCGCCGACCCAAAACGCAACCTGCGTCGCGGAAAGGAAAGCCGGGCGGAACATGTCGGCCGGTTTTTTCTGAATTTGATGGAGGAGCCGCTCCGAAACGCGGAAGTAGAACAAACGTTCATACCCGTTTTCGCGGAATCGGTTTATTCGATGCTGGGACAGGAAGACTACGAGAAGTTTTCAAAAAAAATCGACCAGCTATTGAGCTTTGCCAAAGAAAAGAACTTCACCTACGAGCAGGCGCTGGACAGCAAACCGGGGAAAGGAATCACCCAAAGCATCATGACGATGTATCGGGATGAAATGGCCAAATACAATAAATTTGGAGATCGCCTGAAAATCAAGCTGGAAGCGGCGATGATGGAAAACATGACCGAAGACCAACTCGCCTCGCTCAATATTCAGGATACCATCGACAAAGGTTACGCGGAGTTTGAAAAGTTGATCAACCAGGCCGCTTCCTGACCCGCCTTATTTATATTCCGGCAAATCTTCCAACTCGTTCAAGGCGCCGAAAACCAGATCCTTTTCCGAAAGAAGCGGATCTTTGATTGGCCATTCAATTCCGACGTCGGGAGCGTTCCAGATCAAACCCCTCTCGTCCTCCGGCGAATAATAATCCGAGCATTTGTAAGTCGCCAGCACCGTATCGCTCAAAACGCAAAAGCCGTGAGCAAATCCCGCCGGGATATACAGTTGCAAAAAGTTTTCGCCGCTTAAAACCTTGCCGACCCATTTGCCAAAATTTGGCGAGCCTCGGCGAACGTCCACCGCCACGTCGAAAATTTCTCCCTGAATCACCCGGATCAACTTCGCCTGCATGCGGTTCATTTGGTAATGCAATCCCCTTAGAACCCCCCGGCTGGAATACGACTGGTTGTCCTGCACAAACTCGACGTCCACCCCATGTTCTTTCAGGCTTTTCCGGGTGTAACTTTCAAAAAAGTATCCGCGCGGATCATTGAATACTTTTGGCTCCAGAAGCAATACTCCATCCAACTCTGTCTTGGTAATTTTCATAGCGTCCTGAATAGCAAAATTTTCGAGGTTGATTTGAAAAACTTTTAACGGAAAACGCGCAGTATAACTTATTTCTCCGCAATGGGAAAACCCGGAAAAGCAAACCCGCCCATCACGCGGTTTCGTTTGGCGACGGGTCGACAAAGGGAATGGCCATGAGAAAATAAACCAGCATGATCACTTCCGAATCGTAAAAATTAACTTCAAAAAGTCCTCCGGCGAGAAAACTCAACACCGCCGCCGCGCCGGCCAAATCAACCCATCGGTCGGAGCTTCCCTTACCTCGCGCCGCCCGCCTCCGGTAGAGGCTCCAAAAAAACGCGGTCCATATCCAAAGCCAGGAACCCAATCCCAAGACCCCTGCGTCCACGGCCAATTGCACGATGTTGCTGTGCAGGCCCTTGTACCTTTCCAAAATAGCCCGGTGTTCCGGGTATTGCGGGTATACGGTGTCCACGCACTTGAACCCGCAACCAATGGCGGGGTAGTCCTTAAATATCGCCCAGCCTCCGCTCCACAAAGCCGTCCGGGTAAGAAACGTCTCGTCCTTTAAATTCGTAAAACTTTTCAGCCGGTCCGCGACCGAAGCGGGAGACGCCGCCAATATCAGCGCCGCCAAAACCGGAACGGCGAGCAACCAGCGCCATTGCCTCAAGCAAATCAGGAACGCCAGACCGACCCCAAAACCCAACCAGGCCTGGCGGGTCAGCGTCATTAACAGACAAATCCCCAAAAGCCCCACCGCCACCGCCGACCCGGGACGACTTTTGCCGTAAAACAACAAGCGACTGAGCGCCGCCATCCCCACCAGCATGAGCAAACCTGCGAACGTCATGTAGACGCTCATGGTTCCCTCCACGCGAGTCAGTTTGGAGACGCCTTCGGAAATCGCCTGATAAAATCCGTACAAGGTCGCCAGACACGCGACGACAATCAACAGATTCAGGAAAAACTCCTGCGGATGAAGCCTCCTCAAATTGCCGCGAATCGCGGCGTCCCAACGGGAAATAAAACCCATGGGAACGGATGGGAAAATCCCATCCCAAATCTCCAATGGACGGACCAGAGTCAGACAATTGACCGCCCAGAAAAAAATCAGAATCTGCAAAAGTTTTTTGCACGACTTGAGACTGCCCATAGGATCGGCCCCAAATATCGAGGCCAGCAGGCAGGCGCAAATAAAAACCGCAAACGGCAATCCGATAGGCCAGCGCAGGCGCGACCAACTCTTTGTCCAATGCGTTTTCAGCAACCACGCGATCCCACCTATTCCTCCGGCAATCTGCGTGACGCTGATGGAGAACAACGAAAACACGGCGAATATAATTAGAGTTCCGACAATGATCCGGTCCAGAATAATAATTCTTTGTTCCATCAATGCATTGTTCCCGTGAAAATCAGTGAGGCGACTCTTCCAAGGCAAGATTGAGAAAAGAATAGACGCAAAAATTCTTTTTTAAGGGCGCTTCTAAAAATTGTTCATGGCCGCGGCGACCTTTACGAAGTAAGGGTCCGCGAGTTGCCGCCCGCTAAATATTCAATTATTAGAAACCTCCTTAAATTATAGGCCGAACCCCGCTTTCAGGCAATCCGGGAAAATGGCCCTCAATCGTTAAAGACTAATCGTATTCCGGAAACGACTCGCGTTGACGTGGGAGTCCCATCTACATATAATCAGCGCTCAATTTATCTATAACCTGGAACTTCCTATTTTAAATACATGAAAATAATTCCCGCAGTAGACGTCAAAGGCGGCAAATGCGTTCGCCTCAAACAAGGCCGGGCCGATCAAGAAACCGTTTACTCAGACGATCCCTTGGAAATGGCCCTCCACTGGGACGAGCAGGACGCACGGTTGATCCATGTCGTCGACCTCGACGGCGCCTTCGACGGCAAACCGGTCAACCTGGAATTGATCAAGAATATTGTTTACAACTGCTCGGTCGACGTCCAGATCGGCGGCGGAATTCGCTCGCTGGAAACCATCGAGGCCTACCTGAAAGCCGGCGCCTACCGGGTCATCCTGGGAACCGTGGCGCAAAAGGATCCAGAGTTTGTGAAAACCGCCTGCGAGCGTTTTCCCGGTAAAATCATGGTCGGTATCGACGCGATGGACGGGCAAGTGGCGATCAAGGGCTGGGTGGAAGTCACCTCGCAAAAAGCCGGCGACCTCGCGCAGAAACTCGAACCCCTCGGCGTCGCGGGTTTTATTTACACCGATATCAGCCGGGACGGCATGATGCAGGGTCCGAATCTGGAGAGCCTCAAATCCTTTGCCTCCGCGACAAGTAAACCCATCGTTGCTTCCGGTGGAGTCAGCCGCCTGGAAGACGTCGCAAATATCGCGAAATTAAATCTGGATCAAATCGAAGGCATGATCGTCGGCAAAGCGCTGTACGACAAAAGCTTCACCTATAAAGAAGCCGTTAAGGAACTCGCAGCCCATGCTGGCTAACCGCGTCATCCCCTGTCTGGACGTCAAGGACGGGCGCGTGGTTAAGGGCGTCAACTTCGTGAACCTGCGCGACGCGGGCGATCCGGTGGAAATCGCCGAGGCTTACGACCGGGAGGGCGCGGACGAGTTGACGTTTCTGGACATCACCGCTTCGCACGAAAACCGGAAAACCATTCTCGACGTCGTGGCCAGAACGGCTGAAAAAGTTTTCATGCCGCTCACCGTAGGCGGGGGCGTGCGAACCTTGGAAGACGTCCGCAACCTGCTCAAGGCCGGAGCGGACAAAGTGGCGATCAACACAGCCGCCGTGGGTCGGCCCGAATTTGTGCGCGAAGCGGCGGAGCGATTCGGGAGCCAGTGCATTGTGGTCGCCGTCGACGCCAAACAGTCGGTGGAAACGTCTTCGATAGCAGACGTGGAGCTGGAATGGCGCGACCGCCATCCGGAACAATTCATTTCGCCCGAAGACGATTTGCCCGTATGGGAAGTGTACACGCACGGCGGAAGAAAACCGATGGGCATTCACGTTGTGCGCTGGGCGCAATTGATGGAGTCCTACGGCGCGGGGGAGATTCTATTGACCAGCATGGATCGCGACGGCACGAAACAAGGATACGACAACGCGCTCAACCGGGCGATTGCCGACGCGGTGGGCATTCCGCTGGTGGCTTCCGGCGGCGCGGGAACGTTGGAGCATCTCTACGAAGCCATCGATAAAGGCCGCGCCAACGCGGTTCTCGCCGCCTCGATTTTTCACTTCAAGGAATTCACTATTCAGGAAACCAAGGAATACCTGCGCTCCAGAGGCGCGCCCGTCCGGTTGTAACCTACCGTTAGACCACTCCGCAATTTTCCAGCGTCAGCGATTTATCGTCTGCGTCCAAAACAGCGGGCGTCCCCAACGGCGTCGTCCAGATTTCCTTGCCATGCCCGATGGGCAGGTGAGTTAATATTGGAAAATCCTCATCTTTAAAAACGTCCGCGAGCACGTCGTCCAGAGTCCACCGCGCCCCGCGTGGAGGCCGGCAATTGACCATCTCGCCAAACGCGACGCCTCGGACGTTTTTAAATTTCCCCGCCTCTTTCAATTGCCATAGCATCCCGTCAATCCGATAAGGCGCTTCGTTCACGTCCTCGATCAACACAATCCGGTTGCGGGTTTCAATTTCCCAGGAAGTCTTTAAAGATCGGCACAACAATGTCAGGCACCCTCCAACGATAATTCCTTTTGCCTTACCGGGATTCAACGCACGGGCTTTTTTTGCCGTGAGGCGTTTGGCTTCATCCAATCCCGAAAGCAAATTAAAAAACTGTTTGCGCGATTGCGTCATGGGAGCGCGCCCGAAACTTCCCGCGACCATGGGACCGTGAAAGGCGACCAGGGAACATTTCTGCAACAAGTATAATAGAAGGACGGTGGCGTCGCTCGACCCGACAAATATTTTTGGATTCTTGCGAATGACGGACGGTTTGAGGAAAGGCAGAATCCGGTTGGCCCCGTAACCGCCGCGCGCGCATATTATGGCCTTGACCTCGGGATCGGCAAACATCGCCATTAAATCCCCGGCCCGGTCCTCGTCGTCCCCCGCCATGTAGCGCCGGCGCGCCAAAACGGAATTTCCCAACCGGGGATGAAACCCCATCTTTTCCAAAACCCGCAAGCCTTTTTCCAGGCTTTCGCGCTCCACGACTCCCGCCGGGGCGACCACGCCCACGGTATCTCCCTTACAAAGCTTTTTGGGGCGAGTCGGTTTAGACGGTTTGGCCATTACAAATTCTCTAGGATCAGGACTTATTATGGATACAATATCGAAAGTCGCTATCAAAACTCTGGGGTCCGCCATGCCAGCTCAAATCGCCGCCATCATCCAAGCCCGCACAGGCTCCACGCGCTTTCCGGGGAAAGTTTTGCATCCCCTGGCCGGCAAACCCTTGCTGGAGCATATCATCAAAAGAATTCAGCAGGTACCTATAATCCGGCAAACGGTCGTCGCCCTTCCCGAAGGATCGAAGGAAGACCCGCTGGAAGATCTGGCAAAAAAATGCGGAGCCACCGTCGCCCGAGGTCCAGAGGAAGACGTGCTCCAACGGTTCATCATCGCCGGAGACCAGATCGCCGCGCAACATATTATAAGAATCTGCTCGGACTGTCCCCTTTTGGATATTCCACTCCTGGCCGCGCTGGCCGAAACGCATTTAAAGGAGGACGCAGATTACGCGTTTGTCCAAGAGCCTTATCCGCTAGGCGTGAGCGCGGAAGCCGCCCGCCTTGACTCACTCAAGCAAATCGCTTCATTAACGACGCAAGCAAAATACCGGGAGCATGTAACGACTTATTTCCACGAACATCCCGCGGATTTCAAAATCGCCAGGATCGATCCGCCGGATTATTTAAAGGGCAAAGACTTCCGCCTGACCGTGGATACAGACCTGGACATGCAAGTCATTGAGATTTTGTACAACGAATTGTACGACCCCGCCAGCGGACTTGTCGACCTGCCCGCCGCCATCGCCTACCTGGAAAGCCGTCCCGAAACCGCCCGCCTCAACGCCAACGTGGCTCAAAAGGACTGGCGCCTGCAAAAATAACTTTTTCCATTCTCCGCCTTAAGTTTTAACCAAACAGTCCGTTAGAGGCCTTGAGGCTAACAATACCCAAAGTTAATTTGAGAGCGAATAAAGGGCTTATCAAAGTAACGGCGGGCAAAATTAAGAACATTAGGGGAAAGAGTTCCATCGACAGCTGGAAGCAGTCGGAGAAACTCGACGAAGACGGCTCCGCGCCGATTCCCCGCTCAACTCAAGGTGGAGGACTGAACCATGCCCATTCGTATCTTCAATAATATCCCTTCTCTCACTGCTCAAAGATTTTTGGGCGTCAACAACGACAGGCTAGCCCAATCGGTAGAACGGATCGCCTCTGGCATTCGCATCAACCGGGGCGGCGACGACGCGGCGGGTCTGGCCATTTCCGAAGGTTTACGTTCCGACGTCCGCGCCTTGCGGCAGGCGGTGAGAAACGCTAACGACGGAATTTCGCTCATCAACGTCGCCGAGGGAGCCCTCAACGAACAATCCGGGATATTAATCCGGCTCCGGGAGCTGGCCTCCCAGGCGGCCACGGGAACCGTCGGCTCGACGGAACGCCAAACCATTCAACTGGAGTTCAACCAATTAAGAAATGAACTCGACAGGATCACCAGCACAACGGAATTCAACGGACAAGGCCTTATCGACGGTAATTTAAGCGTCGCCGCCTCTGCCGTTATCATTCAAATCGGCATCGACAACTCTGCCAACAGCCGAATCGACCTCAATCAGGAAATCGATTTGACGGCGATCAGTTCGACCACCCTGGCAACCACGTCGACCAGCAACAACGTAACGGTGGGTACTCTGTTGTCCGCCCTTTCCGTCACTTCGGCGGCAGAAGCGTTGACCTCGTTGGGAGCCATCAACGATTTTCTGGATCAGGTCACGTCGGCGCGCGGCAAGGTAGGCGCGGTGCAAAACCGGTTGGTGCGGTCAATCGCCAACCTGTCCATTGGCGTCGAAAACCTGCAGGCCGCGGAATCGGCCATCCGGGACGCGGACATTGCTGAAGAGGTGGCTCAACTCACAAGAAACCAGATCCTGGTGCAAACCTCCACGGCCATGGTCGGTCAAGCCAACCTGATTCCTCAATCCATCTTGCAATTACTCGCATAACGGAGCTTTAAATTTTCGCGATGGGCCGGGTTTAACCCTGGTCCATCGCTGGAAGTTCCTCTCCCGATTCCCTCCCCAGCCAAAATTTTTTAAACGTAAAGTTAAAGTTCGACCGCTTCATTCCGATAACGGCTTTGAGGCGAGGATCGAAAAGGTTTTCCCTCCCTGATTAAATTCAGGCTTATAGATGGGATCGGCAAATCCGCTGAATTCCATTAGGGAAAAATCATGGGGGAACGGCGAGTCGCCTTTTTCCAACGATCCCAAAAAAGTTTCAGCGGGAAGCTGGAATGAACGCACCTCAGTTAAGGTGGAGAACTGGAAAATGGAAGTTCGGGTCTTCAGCGTGAAACAAGAAACCAACCGTGCAGTCGCGGGGCGAAGAGATTTAACCCGCATGGCGTTACCGAAACCTGCTCGATTAATTTCCGTTCCGGTCCGTATTTCAAGGAGCAACGCGGCCCGGCTTCCTTTTTCCAAACTTCCCACGTCTAAAATTGGATTTCAGGCGCAGCCGGGCTTATTGCCTACATCGGAATATTTCTGGAGACGCTAAAGCTAAATTTGAGAATCTAGCGGAACGGCGCGTGGAGCGCCAAGGCGGGCCGCTTCAAAAACCTGGCCAATTAAATTCCAGCAGGATGCTGGAAAAAATTATAACCCTCACGGTAGAGGAGATATCCCATGCCAGTACGAATCTTCAACAACATCCCTTCATTAAATTCCCAAAGACTCCTGGGCATCAACAACGACAGACTGGCTCAATCCATAGAGCGTATCTCCTCGGGCATTCGCATCAACCGAGGCGCGGACGACGCGGCGGGTCTGGCCATTTCCGAAGGTCTGCGCTCGGACATCCGGGCATTGCGCCAGGCGGTGAGAAACGCCAACGACGGAATTTCGCTCATCAACGTGGCCGAGGGAGCGCTCAACGAGCAATCCGGAATTTTGATTCGTCTTCGGGAACTGGCGTCCCAGGCCGCTACCGGAACCGTCGGCTCCACAGAGCGCCAAACCATTCAACTGGAGTTTAATCAGTTGAGGAGTGAAATCGACCGGATCACCGCCACGTCGGAATTCAACGGGCAGGGCCTTATCGACGGTAATTTGAGCGTGGCCGCCTCCGCTGTTATCATCCAAATCGGTATCGACAACTCCGCCAACAGCCGGATCGACCTCAACCAGGAAGTCGATTTGACAGCGGTCAGCTCGACCACTCTGGCGACCACGTCGACCGGCAATAGCGTAACGGTGGGAACTTTATTGTCCGACCTTTCCGTCACCTCGGCAGCGGAAGCGTTGACCTCGCTGGGAGCCATCGACGATTATCTGAGCCAGGTGACGACGGCTCGCGGCAAGGTGGGCGCGGTTCAAAACCGGCTGGTGCGGTCGATTGGCAACTTGTCCATCGGCGTGGAAAACCTGCAGGCGGCCGAATCGAACATCCGTGACGCGGACATCGCCGAGGAAATCGCCCTGCTGACGCGGAACCAGATTCTGGTGCAGGCTTCCACGGCAATGGTCGGACAGGCCAACCTGATTCCTCAATCCATACTGCAATTGCTCGGTTAAACCGGAAATTTTCCGGGCATTATTCCTTATTAACGTGGGCGCCTCATAGCGGGGCGCCCATTTTTTTATCCACGCCCCTTTCCTCTCGCCCCCCTCTCCATTCCTCGCGCCTAAAAAAAGTTGTAAAGGTATTTTTCTGAAATCCCGATACGGTTTGTGAGCCTGGAAAACAGAGCAAAATACTTTTCAAGATTTTCTTTCGGTTTATCCCGGCTCCCAAAAACAAATCAGCTTATTTAGCGGCGCAGTTTTAGCAAGGAAGCTGAAACCCGCCAATCAGTTTTTAAAATATCAAGGAGGATAGGAAAATGCCCGTAAGAATTTTTAACAACATCCCTTCGTTAAACGCCCAAAGACTCCTGGGCATCAACAACGACAGACTTTCTACCTCGATTGAACGGATCGCTTCGGGCATCCGGATCAACCGCGGAGCGGACGACGCCGCTGGACTGGCAATTTCTGAGTCCTTGCGATCGGACATCAGAGCCTTGCGCCAGGCGGTGAGAAACGCGAGCGATGGAATTTCGCTCATCAACGTGGCGGAAGGCGCTTTGAACGAGCAGGCCGGAATTTTGATCCGTTTGCGCGAACTGGCTTCCCAGGCGGCGACGGGAACGGTTGGGTCCACGGAACGGCAAACCATTCAACTGGAGTTCGACGCCTTAAGAAATGAGCTGGACCGAATCGCGTCGACAACCGAATTCAACGGGCAAGGCCTTATCGACGGCAATTTGAGCATCGCCGCCTCCGCGGTTATCGTTCAAATCGGCATCGACAACTCGCCCGACAGCCGAATCGACCTCAATCAGGAAATCGATTTGACGTCGATCAGTTCGACCACTCTGGCGACCACTTCCACCAACAATAACGTTTCGGTGGGCACTCTGTTATCCGCCCTTTCCGTCACCTCGGCGGCGGAAGCGTTGACCTCGCTGGGCGCCGTCAACGATTTCCTTAGCCAGGTCACGTCGGCCAGAGGCAAGGTGGGCGCGGTTCAAAACCGGCTGGTACGGTCCATATCCAATCTCTCGATTTCCATCGAGAACCTGCAAGCGGCAGAATCGAGTATTCGCGACGCCGATATTGCGGAAGAAGTCGCGTTGTTGACGCGGAACCAGATCCTGGTTCAATCGGCGACGGCCATGGTGGGTCAGGCCAATTTGTTGCCACAATCCGTTCTTCAGCTTCTCCAGTAAGAAAAATTTTTGATCGGGCGCGCCAAAATATCCGGCGCGCTTCAAAAAACGCTTTCGTTTATGGAGACTAAGAAGAATGGCGCTAAGTATCTTTTCGAATCTTTCCTCTAATAATTCCCAGCGGGCATTGACCAATAATCAAGCCCGGCTAGCCGAAACCCTGGAGAGGGTCGCTTCGGGACTGCGTATCCGAAGCGCGTCAGACGACGGCGGCGGCCTCGCAATCACCGAGGGAATTCGCTCGGACGTTCTGGCTCTGCGCCAGGGTTCGAGAAATACGGAGGACGGCGTTTCTTTATTAAGAACGGCGGAGGGGGCCTTGAATGAAATATCGGGTATCTTGATCCGGTTGCGCGAGCTGACCACCCAGGCGGCGACCGGTGAAATTACCCAGACTCAACGCGATTCGTTGCAACTTGAATTTTCATCCATGTTGAAGGAAGTCGACCGAATCGCAAACGTCACAGAGTTCAACGGGCAGAAACTGACCGACGGTGGTCTGGCCCGGGGAGCGGCAAATGAAATTGTTCTGCAAATTGGAGTGGACGCCACGCTGGACAGCCGCTTTAACATAAACAACGAAGTCGATATCGCCGCCGTCGATTCAGCGGGATTGGGGTTGGCCTCGACTTCGGTATCAAACGTAACTAACGCCCTGACGGCAATGGACGACTTGTCGTCCGCGCTTCGGGAATTGATCCGGACTCGCGGACGCGTGGGGGCCGCGCAGAACGAATTGATCCGCGCAACCCGCAACCAAACGCGAACGGCAACCGACTTAACCTCCGCAGTCTCAACCATCCGGGACGCCGACATGGCGCATGAGCTTGCCAAATTGACCCGGAGCCAGATCCTGGTTCAAACTTCCTCGGCCATGCTGGGGCAATCAAACCTGACGCCGCAAAATGCGTTGACCCTACTTGGATAACGAAGACTATCGCATTGCTAAAAAACTCGGGAAGGAGTCGCCATGACTGATCAACTTTTATCCAACGATTTTTCCAAACAACCTGTTGCGCAAAACAATCCAGCTTTGAGGGCTAACGCGGCGAATACCCGACAAACGGAGGAGGCCGATTTGCCGCAAGCCCTTAAAATTTTCAATGTCGCCGCGCCTGAAGCCGATTCGGAGAGCGAGGATTCTATCGAGTTGAGCTTAAAGCGGTTCAATCGAAGGACGGTGTTTGATTACGACTTCGAGAAGCAGGAACTGATCGCGAAGGTGATCGACGAAGACTCCCTGGAGGAAATCAGACAGATCCCAGACGAGGGCCTTCAAAGGATTGAAGAAGGCATAGATAGGTTCAAGGAGGAACTGGAAAAGCTTTCCAACGCCGTAGAAAATTTTGAAGAAAGCCGGAAAATCGGATCTTCTCCCGTAAAAGCCCGGATCTAAAAGCGTCTCATAATATATGAAAAGCTATCGAGTGGGCGTCGTCGGTTGCGGGCGTATTGGCAGCCTTCTGGAGGACGATCCGCTTCGCGGAAAGCCCTGCACACATGCAGGGGCGTTCGACGCCGTGCCGTCCGCACGGGTCGTGGCGGGGTGCGACGTGGACCCCGCAAGACTCAAGCGCTTCGGCGAACGCTGGTCGGTGGATCGCTTGTACGGCGATTACCGGCAAATGCTGGCTAATGAAAACCTGGACGTCGTTTGCGTCGCCGTCTGGACGCGCCTGCACGTAAAAATTGCTTCGGACGCCGCCCTCTCTGGAGCGCGCGGAATTTTCTGCGAAAAACCCATCGCTAATACCCTGGCTGAGGCGCGCTCCCTGGTGCGTCTTTGCCAGCGAAAAAAAGTCCTATTGTCCATCAACCACGAACGCAGGTGGGACGGATTCTACCAAAAGGCCCGACAGTTGATCCAAAAAGGAACTCTGGGCGAAATCCGCACGATCATCGGCAACGCGCTGTCCTGGAAACCCGGAAAACTTTCGACCTCAAAACACGGCGGCGGCGCCTGGTTCCACGACGGCACGCATCTGGCGGACCTCTTGTTGTACTTTGGCGGACCGGTGGATTGGGTTTCTGCGCACGAGGTCCGGTCGCACGGAAAAAAAAATATTGAAGACACGATGGCGGCCTCCCTGCGTTTTAAAAACGGCGCAATGGGTTTCGTCGAAGGCGGCGGGGCGCGAAAATACTTTAATTTCGAAATGGACGTCCAGGGATCCGAAGGCCGTCTTTTGATCGGCAACGGCGGCCAGCGCCTTTTTCTGTGCCGAAAGAGCCGACGCTTCACGGGCTTTAGCGAACTGGAGGAGGTAAAGTTTCCTGCGCCTCGCAAATACGAATCTCCATTTGTCGCGGGCGCGCGCGATATGGTACGATCTTTGCGCACGGGCAAGCCCGGATTGTCCAGCGGCCAGGACGGTTTGGAAGCTTTGCAAGTCGTCATGGCGGCGTATCAGTCCGCCTCTCTTAAAGGACAACGCGTTAAAATCAATGTCAGGCTTTAAACATCCCGTCTTTGTTATTTTCAGCCTTATATCCATTCTGACTCTCAGCGTTCTTTTCAAAATTTATCTCAACTCAAAATCCGAGTGGCAAACGGCGCAGGAACTGGTCGCGCAAAATCAATTGTCAGAAGCCGTGGTTCATTTCAACCGTTCCATTCGATGGTTTATTCCCGGCGTATCTTTTACGGAGCGCTCTGCCCAGGGAGCCTGGGACGCTGCGATGAAGCTGGAAAGCGAAGGTCGAATCGAGGACGCCTTGACGGCGCAACGAATCCTTCGCAGTTCGTTTTTCTCCATTCGAGGGTTTCGAACGCCAGGGAGAAAGTGGATCGAACGGTGCAACGAAAAAATCGCCGCGCTCATGGCGGGCCGCCCCGCGCAAACTTCCGCGCAAAAGTCAAAATCCTTTGAGCAAAGAAAAGCGGAAAACCTCGAACTGCTTTCCCGCAAAAGAGCGCCTTCCCGGCTCTGGGCCTTCGCCAGCGAAGCGAGTTTCCTGGGCTGGATCGCCTGCGGATTGGCGTTTATCTTTAAAGGACTGACGCCCGCCGGCCAATTGCGCAAGCGGGCCGCGCTGACCTGGACAGGCGCGTTTACCTTCTTTTACGGCGTCTGGCTCGTCGGACTTTTCAACGTGTGACTGCCAGAGGGTCGTTCCAGGAACGGTTTCATATTAAAAAAAATTTAATTGCAATCAATTGTCCCCATAGGTAAATTGTAACTTCCGGATTGGAGATGGCCGTTTCCGATTCATTCATTTTACCGACAATCGTTTCGTTATCATCGTTTTCAAATTCCATTCCAGGCACAACGTAAAAATTATCCTATGATTGAAGTCGAGAACCTTAGCAAGTTTTACGGTCCTCGGCTGGCGGTGAATAATTTAAATTTTACCGTGAGCCAAGGGGAGGTCGTTGGATTTCTCGGTCCGAATGGGGCCGGGAAAACTACGACGATGAATATTTTGTGTTGCATCCTGCCCGCCTCGCGAGGAACGGCGCGGATTTGCGGATTCGACATTTTTGAACAGTCGATGGAAATTCGCAAGACGATCGGCTACCTGCCGGAAAATCCTCCGGTGTATCTGGACATGACGGTGGACGATTATTTGCAGTTCGCCGCGGCCGTCCGGGGAGTTGCAGGTAAAAAAATCGCCGCCGCCGCGGATCGCGCGCTTGAAAAATGCGGGTTGAAAGACGTGCGCCGCCGGTTGATAGGAAAACTATCCAAAGGCTATCAGCAAAGGGTGGGCCTGGCCCAGGCCCTGATACACGACCCCAAAATCCTGATTCTCGACGAACCCACCACGGGTCTCGATCCGTTGCAGATCATGGAGATACGCAAACTGATTCAGGACCTGGCGTCTTCCCACACCATTATTTTAAGCTCGCATATTCTCCCGGAAGTTTCCCAGATTTGCCAGCGCGTCGTCATCATCAATGAAGGGGAGATCGCGGCGATAGACTCTCTGGAAGGTCTCACAGCCTCGTTAAGAAAAACCGAGCGTCTTCGGTTGCGCGTGCGCAGCGCGAACGACGACGTCCTGCAAAGCCTGAAAGCGCTTGAAGGCACGCTGTCCGTTCAACAAGAAGACGATTCGGCGTTTATCGTGGAAAGTCCGCTGGGGTCTCCTTTTCAGGACAAGGTGGCACGCCTGGCTCTGGACAGGGAATGGGGGATTGTGGAGTTGAGTTCCGCTTCCATGACGCTGGAGGATATCTTCCTCAAACTGACGACGGAAGAAAAGGAGTTGGCGGAATGAGAAATTCCTTCCTCATTGCCAAACGGGAACTGGGATCCTTCTTCAGTTCCGCCATCTTTTATGTGATCACCGTTGTGTTCCTTCTGCTCTACAGCTTCATCTATTTTCAAATTTTGAATTTTTTCAGTTTCCAGAGCCTGCAGGCGGCGCAGGTTCGCGGCATGGACCTGGGGTTGAACCTAAACGATATGGTGATCCAGCCGGCGTTTCACAACATGGCAGTGATCCTGCTGTTGATGATTCCCATCGTCACCATGCGCAGTTTTGCGGAGGAGAAAAAAGGCAAGACGTTCACCTTGCTTTTGTCCTCGCCCATCCATCTTAAGGAAATTGTATTTGGCAAATTTCTCGCCTGCTGGGGTGTTCTAACGGTGATGATTCTTTTATCGTCCTACTCCATCGCTTTTTTATTTATGATCGGGCGTCCGGAGATCGGGCCGGCGCTCACCGGCTACCTGGGGATATTGTTGATGAGCGGCTGTTTTGTGGCGGTCGGAATTCTCGCGTCTTCCCTCACGGACAACCAGATCGTCGCGGCGGCTCTCAGTTTTGGATTCATGTTGTTCATGTGGGTGGTCGGCTGGGGGGCGCAGGCGGCGGGTCCAAACATCGGCCCCATCCTGGAGTACCTTTCCCTGATCGATCACCTGGAGCGCTTCCTCAAGGGAATCGTGGATTCCAGCGACGTGTTTTATTATTTGTCCTTTATGTTTTTCGCGTTGTTTCTGACCCATCGCGTCCTCGATTCCAACCGATGGAGGTGAGGCCATGAAAAAATTCGCGCCAATTGCCGGGTGGGCCGCCGTGTTGTTCGCCTTCGCCGCCCTGTTCGTTTACGTCATTTTTCCCGACAAACTAAACGCAACGCTGACCCTGGGTCTGATCGCGCTGATCAACGGAGTTTTTTTCGCCGTCGCCGACCGGGAAAAGCTCCTTCTTTTCATCAAAGGAAGGCAGGCGTTTTACGGCTTCAACGCCGCGGTTTTGATCCTAGCGACGCTGGGAATCATCGTCTTCGCCAATATCATTGCGCATCTCCACAAACACCGATGGGACGTCACGGAAGCCGGGCTTTACTCGCTGGCGCCGCAAACGCAAAGAATCGTTTCCACGCTTCCGCGCGACGTCCGGCTGACGGCGTTTTTCCAAACCGACGATCCGAAGAAGAGCGACTTTAAAAACCTGATCGACGGCTACCTGCCGCTGAGCGACAAACTGGAACTGGAATTTGTCGACCCGGACAGAAAGCCCGCCCTCGCCAAGCGCTACGGGGTGACCACCTACGGAACGGTGGTTCTGGAGAGCGGCGAGCAGGAGACCAAGGTCAACAACGCCACGGAGGAAAACCTGACCAACGCCTTGCTCAAAGTCGTCAAAGACGAAAAGAAAACCATTTATTTTTTGGACGGGCACGGCGAAAAGGATATCGACGTAGAAGGCAAGGAGGGATACTCCTCGGTAAAGGGCGCTTTGGAAAAGGACAATTTCCAGGTCCAAAAACTTTTGCTGATGCAAGCCGGGTCCATCCCGGATAACGCCGCCCTCTTGGTGATCAACGCCCCTCGCCGTCCCTTGCTCGAAAAGGAAACCGGGATCGTCGAAAAATATCTCGACGCAGGCGGCGCGGTGTTTCTCCTGACCGATCCTCAAATCGATACGGGGCTGGAGGACCTGCTCAAGAAATGGGGACTGGTTTTAAATCCCGACATGATCATCGATCCTCTATCGCGCATGTTCGGCGGCGACTTTGCGGCGCCGGTGGTGAACCAATACACCATTCACGACGTCACCAAAGACTTCGCTCTGGCGACAATTTTTCCCATCGTGCGCTCGATCTCAGCGCAGGCGGCTCCCGACGTCGAAACCGTTGAGTTGCTAAAAACGGGGGCCAACAGTTGGGGCGAAACTGATTTTTCCAACGAAAAAGTGAAATACGACGAGGGGAGCGAACGTCAGGGATCGCTTTCCGTGATGGTCCTGTCGACGAAAAAACTGGGCGCGTCCGGAGCCGACAAATCCAAAGAGCCCAGCGAGTCCGAGGAGGAAGAATCCCCCACCGCCAAACTGGTGGTTGCGGGTGATTCGGATTTTGCCTCCGATCAGTATTATAATTTCTCCGGAAACGCCGACTTGTTTCTAAACACCGCCTCCTGGCTGGCGGAAGAAAACAACCTCATTTCCATACGGGCCAAGAAACGGTCTTCCCAACCCCTTCAACTCACCCAAACTCAGGGCAAACTGATTTTCATTCTGGGAACCCTTGTCTTTCCCGGAATGGTGGCGCTTTTGGGCATTAGAGTTTGGTGGCGGAGACGTTACTTATGAAGTTCAAGGGAACGATCGGACTGGTCGTCCTGTTGGCAGTTTTCGCCCTTTATTATTTCTACGTTGAAATTCCCGGCGAAGAAAAAAGGCAAACAGATAAGGAACTCGCCGAAAAGGTTTTGCTTTTTGATACGCAAGACGTCGATCAGTTCTCCCTGATTCGTAAAGATGGAACCCTGACCCTCCACCGCGACGGCGATATGCAATGGAAAGTCGTTTCCCCCCTCCAGGCTCCCGGAGACCCGCGTAACGCGGAGGATCTGCTGTTCACGCTTCAGTCGGCGATATTTTCCCGCGTGGTCGAGGAGCGCTCCGACGACCTTTCCGCCTACGGCCTGAAGGAGCCGGACCTGAAAATCTCCCTGCTACTGAAAGATAAAACCCGACAAACCCTTTGGGTGGGGGACTCAGCGCCCATCGGGCCCGCTCTTTACGGTAAACGCGAAGGCGGCGACCGGGTTCTTTTGATATCGCAAAGCAAGGAAGAGTTTGAAAAAAGCCTGTACGACCTGCGCGACAAATCAATTTTCAAATTTGCTTCGGGCGAGATCTTGCGAGCCGAAATCAAATCCACCGAAAGAGCCCTCAGTTTTGCCAAGGAAAAAGAGGATTGGACGGTATCTGAATCCATCTCGGCAAAAGGCGACTTCGGTGAAATCACCCACTGGCTCACCCGAATCAAAAGTGCGCAAGCCAAATCTTTTATCGACGAAGATCCAAAAGACCTTGCCGACTACGGACTGGACGCACCGTTTTTCGAGTTGACCCTTGAAGGCGGCGAGGGCGACGAAAAAAAGAAAACCGAAAAACTTCTGATCGGACTTCAGGACGAAAGAAAATTTTATCCCGCCAAACTGGCCACCGCGAAAAATATTTTCACCGTCGATCAGGGGTTAGTCGATTTGCTCCGCAAGGATGCGCTGGATTTTATGGACAAACACCTTCTCGCCGTCGATCCCAACAACGTCGC
>JAJDBB010000031.1 GCA_029261555.1 Nitrospinaceae bacterium
TCGCGTCTCCCGGTTTCACCGTCAAAACGAAAATCGCCAACTCAATGGTTCCGAATATAAAGTTCTGAAACGATACCATTAAAAAACGAACCTCATTCTCCGGAGTCAACCCTAAGGGAACCAAGGGAGCCAGATAAATGAAACCCACCAGGACGGTGTTGAAATTCAGGTTGAGATACAAGGCTCTCCCAAAAACCGCGAGGTACATCACGAAGGCGCTATAAATCCAGAATTCTCCGACGCTCAAGGTTTTATCCCCTATTTTTCCAGTCGCTTTTGGTATATATTAAAATAAAAATTGTGCAAGCGGGTATTTTAGGCGCACAAACCCTGTGATGTAGCCTTCTGGAAGCTCTTTCCAAAAGGTTCCAACTATATATTATAAATATTTGAGGTTTTGTCATGAATTTGGATTTACGTTCTCTGAACCTTCCTCCGGAAGTCGTCCAGGAAATCGAAGAATTCACCTCGGAGGTCGAACGCCGCAACCGGGGAGAAGCCAACGAAGAGGATTTTAAACGTTTTCGGTTACAGCAGGGCATTTATGGACAGCGCCAGGAAGAGGAACAAATGGTGCGCACCAAACTGCCCTATGGTCGCATCACCTCCGACCAGATGGCAGTTCTGGCCGAGTACGCGGAAAAATACTCCCACGGTATCCTGCACGTAACGACGCGACAAGACGTCCAGTTTCATTTCGTAAAATTAAAAGACGTGCCGGACGCGATGACCTTTCTGTCCGAGCATGGAATCACCACGCGGGAAGCCTGCGGCAACACCGTGCGCAACGTCACCGGTTGCCATAAATCCGGAACCTGCAAAGAGGAATATTTCGACGTCACCCCCTACGCCCAAGCCGTCTCCGAATATTTACTCCGGCACCAAACGACGCAAAACCTGCCGCGCAAATTCAAAATCAGTTTTGGCGGCTGTCGCGGATGCGGCCTGGCTCCCATTCACGATATCGGGTTGAACGCCAGAATTCAAAATGAAAACGGCAAGGAAATTCGTGGGTTCCGCGTCCTGATGGGCGGCGGACTGGGTTCCTCCCCGCATTCGGCGAAGTTGCTGACGGAATTTTTACCCGTCGGCGACCTGCTCCGCACCAGCGAGGCGATCGTCCGCGTTTTCGACAAACACGGCGACAAGCAAAACCGCAACAAAGCGCGGTTCAAATTCGTGATCGACAAACTGGGACTGGAAAAAGTCCGCGAACTGGTCAAGGAGGAATTCGAGTCGCTGGCCGATACGACCTATCCGAAAATCGCGGTTCCAAAAGAGGAAATACCCGCGACCGCCGTCGTCGAACCCACCAACGAATTCGACAACGACCCCGATTTCATCAACTGGAAATCCCGCAACACCTGCGCGCAAAAGCAAGACGGGTTTTATAACGTGCAAGTCAAACTCCTGCTGGGAGACATGACCATTCCGCAGGCCCGCGCCATCGGCAAAATTTCCAAGGATCTGGGCGGCGGCGTCCTGGTGTTCACCGTTCATCAAAACGTCATGATTCCCTGGGTTAAAGAAGAAGCCTTCGGCAGAGTGTTTGCCGAGTTGAAAAAAATCGACCTGCACAAATCGGGCACCGAAGAATTGAAGGATATTACTTGCTGTCCTGGGTCCGAAACCTGCAACCTGGGCATCACCCATTCGCGCGGCCTGGCCGCCACCCTTACGGAAAGCACGATCAACAAGTACACGTCCTCGCAGGGAATGGACGGAGTGTCCATTAAAATCAGCGGCTGTCCAAATTCCTGCGGCCAACATCACATCGCCTCCATGGGTTTTAACGGCGGAGCCAAGAAGGTCAACGGCATATTAACGCCGCACTACGAGGTGATGATGGGCGGAAGGATTACGGACGACAAGGCGGATTTTGGAACTCCGGTCATCAAAATTCCCGCGAAGAACGTAGCCTCGGCGGTAAGTCTCTCCATGGACAATTACAAGGAAAACAGAAAGGGAGATGAAACCTTTTCGGATTATTTCGACCGCATGGGGAAAAAATATTTCTCCGAATTGCTTGACGACTTAAAGAATCTCCCGGCAATAGAGGAAGCTCCCGATTCCTACATCGATTTCTTCTCGGAGGGGAAAAAGTTTTCGCTGGACGACCGCGGCCAAGGGGAGTGTGCCGGCGCCTTGACGGACATCATCCAGGACCATATGGCCTTGGGCGACCGCGCCCTGTTCCAGGCCAAACTGGCGATCGAAAAAGAATCGGTCGCGGACGCCGCGCGGCACTCCAGCCGAGCCATAGCGGCTTACGCGCATGCCTTGTTGATGACGGAAGGAATGGACTTTTCCGACGACATGAAAACTCTGGAGAAATTTCAATCGCTTATGGTGGAAACCGGAATCGTTTCGGAAAGTTTTGAAGGAATCGCCGAGCGGTTCGCCGCAATGCAGGAAGACGCCGACCTGGAGCAAACGCAAGCGGCCTATAAAGAAGCGCAACAACTGGCGCAGGACAGTCAGGAAGCTTACCAAAAAATGAAGAGCGATAAATCCCTACGCATCCGCGTCGGCTCTACCGGCAATAAGGGAAGCGCCGCTCCAACGACGTCGACCGCGTCTGGAAACGGTAAGGCAAAATCCGTCGATCTTTTGGGTGAAAAGTATCCCAACAGCTACGTCAAAACCAAGCTTCAGGTTGAAAGTCTGGCGAAGGGCGCCCGCTTGGAAGTGTTGATGGATTCGGGAGAATCCTCGGACAACATTCCCGGCAACCTTCAAAAAGAAGGCCACCTCCTGATTTCAATGGACAAGGCGGGCGATCATTTCAAAATGATCATAGAAAAGGTTTAATGGAGGATGCTTAAAAGCATGACCGGATTTGGCCGGTCTGAACAACAAAACGGGAATGTTTCCTGCAAGGTTGAAATTCGGTCGGTCAACAACCGTTTCATTGAGGTCAAAACCCGTCTTCCCAAAAACCTGTCCGCCCTTGAAATAACCGTTCAGAAACTGGTCAAGAGGATTTGCGCGCGCGGGTCGTTCGACGTTTCCATCAGTATCGACACAACCAACGGCGGGGAAACGGATTGCGAATTGGTCCCCAACCTCGGACTTGCCGCGCAATACGTCCAGGCCGCCGACCAGATTCAGAAAGAGTTTGGGTTGCAGGGAAGCCTTGATATCAACTCGCTCCTTTCGATTCGCGACGTCGTAAAGTTTCAACCTGTGGAGGTCGACGAATCGCAAAGCGAAATCATTCTCCAATCCGTTGAAACGGCGCTTGGAGCTTTGACACAAATGCGCGAGACGGAAGGCAAAAGCCTGCATCAAGACGTATTGGGCCGAATTGAATCCATTGAGAAAATATTGGAAACCGTCAAAACCCGGCAACCGGAAATTTTGCAGGAATATCAGACTCGGTTGGGAGAGAAAGTAAAAATCCTTAACGAGGGAGTGGACTTGGACCCTGCCAGGCTGGCGCAGGAAGTGGCCGTCATGGCCGACCGATGCGACGTGAGCGAGGAGACCACGCGCTTGGCCTGCCACCTGGAACAATTTAAAGTTTTGTTGGACAAGGACGAACCGATCGGGAGGAAGCTGGAATTCATCACCCAGGAAATCAACCGCGAGGTCAACACTATCGGTTCCAAAACAACCGACTCCGAGGTATCCGGCGGGGTGATCGAGATCAAAAGTCTTCTGGAAAAAATACGCGAGCAATTGGCAAATATAGAGTGAGCCGTTCTGGCTCCTAATAATTCCTTTTCCAAATCCCCTGCATTTCCAAGCGCCATGAAAACCGAAGGCATATCCTACATACTCTCCGCCCCTTCGGGGACGGGTAAGAGCACCGTCATCAAGCGACTGCGAGAGCTGGCCCCCAACCTGAAGCTTTCCATTTCCCATACCACCCGCTCCCCACGAAAAAACGAAGTCGACGGCGAGGATTATTTTTTCATTTCCGAAGATGAATTCAAAGCCCGCCTAGAAAAAAAAGAATTTCTGGAATGGGCCAGAGTCCACAATAATTATTATGGAACCGCGCGGCAAACCGTCGACAAGGCCAGAGAGAACGGCTGGGACGTCTTATTGGAAATCGACGTCCAGGGAGTCCAGACGCTCCGTGACATGACATTTCCCGGCGTTTATATTTTTATCGTCCCCCCGTCCCTGGACGAATTGCGCAGGCGCCTGGTGAAAAGGGGCACTGAACCGGAAGAAAAAATCGAACAACGTCTCCAGGTTGGAAAGGAAGAAATCAAACGCTACAAACTGTACGATTATATAGTCGCGAACCACGACGTTGAGGAAACGGCAACCAACATTCTTTCCATCTTCCGCGCGGCGCCGTGCGAGACCAACCGTTTCCAGGCGCCTTCGGAAGACATCCAGGCTCTTTTGGAATCAGAAGGCGAGAGATAATAATGTCGAACATCGATTTGGAATCAAAAGTCCGCCCGGCTATAAAAAAACTCAAGGCCTACCATGTCGACGCCTTCGACTGCGAAGTCCAGTTGCACGCCAACGAAAGCCCCTATCCCCCGCCGCCGGAACTTCTGCAATCTTTGGGAATCCAGTTGGGGGATTTGGAACTGAACCGTTATCCCGATCCCGCCTGCCAGACCTTGCGCGCAACCATCGCCAAAAGAATTGGCCTCGCCGCCGGCCAGATCGTCGTCGGCAACGGGTCGGACGAAATGATCCAAATCCTGATGCAAATCTTCTGCGAGAGCGGCGATTGCGTCGCCTTCCCCGATCCAACGTTTGCGATGTACTCTATCATCGCGCAAAGCATGGGCGTGGAACCGCTGGCCGTCCCGCTCGACGAGAACTGGGATTTCACCGCCGAATTTTTTCTTAAAAGCGTCGAATCTAAAAATCCAAAAATTATTTTTTTCAGTTATCCCAACAACCCGACCGGCAACTGTTTCTCCGCGGACGCAATCCAAAAGATCATCGAAAGCTTTTCCGGGATTGTCGTGCTGGACGAAGCCTATCAGGATTTCTCCGGCAAAACGTTTGTCGCCGAAATGGCCCGTCACAATAACCTAGTGATGTTGCGGAGTCTTTCAAAAATTGGGCTGGCGGGTCTGCGCGTGGGATATTGCGCCGCCGACCCCTACGTCGCTGAAAACATCGATAAAGTCCGGTTGCCTTACAATTCCAATTCCGTGTCGCAAATTATTTCCGAAAAACTCCTAGCCAATTTTTCGATGATTGAAACTCAAATCGAAGCCATAACCAAAGAGAGAGACCGCTTGATGGCGGCGCTCGCGGAACCCCCCGAAGTAACGGTATTCCCCTCGGACTCGAATTTTATTTTATTTCGCGTAAAAGAAGCGGACGCCTTATTTAAAACTCTTGCCGACCGGGGCGTGTTGATTCGCAACCTGGGTTCCCATCCCCGCCTGACGGGTTGCCTGCGCGTCACCGTTGGAACCCGCGAGGAGAACGATCGCTTCCTTTCCAAAATGAAACTTGCGCTTCGAGACTCAACGAACGCCTGAGAACCCACGTAACGGGAAAGCGGAGAGAGAAGATGAAAGTTTCCAAACCGGCTTTTCTAACCTTTCTGTTTTTGGGAATCAGCTTGGCGTGGTTTTTGGGATGGCGGTTTTATTATGAAGCCCACCGCCCCACAAACCCAAAAGGCTCCCCTTTGGTTATAGAAATCAAACAGGGATCGCATTTAAAACAAATCGCCCTCGCACTGGAATCGAAGCGCCTGATTCGAAGCGCGACCGTATTCCGGATTCTGGCCTACCTTAAAAATAATCAAAACAAAATCAAATCCGGAGAGTATGAATTATCCCCGGCGGATACCGCCGCCGGTATTCTTCAAAAACTCACCGAAGGCCAAAGCGTCCTGCACCCGGTCACCTTCCCCGAAGGATTTAATCGGCGCGAGATAGCCGGTCTTCTGGAACAAAAGGGACTGGCCGACTCCGGGAAGTTTCTGAAACTGAGCGCGGACGCCGACTTTATTCGCGCGCTTGGATTTTCAGCGCCGACGTTGGAAGGCTATCTGTTTCCTGAAACCTATCATTTCAACAAAACGACGGGCGCAGATAAAATTATCCGGACTATGGCGGACACGTTTAAAAAGCAAACCCGCTCCCTGAATCTGGAAACGCGAGCAAGAACGTTAAATTTTTCTCCTCATGAAATCGTTACCCTGGCCTCAATCATTGAAAAGGAAACCGGCAAAAATTCCGAGAGACGAGTAATATCCAGCGTGTTTCACAACCGCCTCAAAAAGAACATGCGCCTGCAATCCGACCCCACGGTCATTTTCGCTATCAAGGATTTCGACGGCAATATCCGCAAAAAGGACCTGTCGATAGACTCGCCTTACAACACCTACAGATATAAAGGCCTGCCGCCAGGTCCCATTGCCAACCCCGGGATAGAGTCCATTCGAGCCGCTTTGGCCCCCGCGGAAACAGGTTTTATCTATTTCGTTTCCAAACAGGACGGCAGTCACAAGTTTTCCACCAACCTCATCGAGCACAACCGGGCAGTGAGAAAGTATCAATTGAAACGAATCCATCGATAACCTCCATTCCCTCACTCCTTTATCCCTCCTTAGTAAATTGCCTAAATTTTAGGCGCCTTCGATATACATATTTCCGCAAAACAATACCGCTTATTCCCTTTTAATTTGCCTATTTACTTCCTCATCTCTTAAAAAAATGATAAATTAGGGCAGAACTTTTTCAATAAAATTGCCTCTTTTTATTTTGGGCAAAATGTCGATAAGAATTCTTATGGAGAAGGGGGAAATCCATGGAGAACACAGTGGCCTTAGAAAATAGCGGCGACGTTCTGTTCATGATGTTGGGAGCGGTTATGGTATTCGCCATGCACGGAGGGTTTGCGTTCCTGGAAGTGGGAACGGTGAGAAAGAAAAATCAGGTTAACGCCCTGGTAAAAATCATCGCCGATTTCGCTTTTTCTACCGTCATATATTTTGTCATTGGTTACGCCGTGGCTTACGGAATCTACTTCTACCAGTCCGCCGAGGTTTTGGTAGGCGAAACCCGCGGCTACGAGATGGTGCACTTTTTCTTTTTGCTGACCTTCGCGGCGGCGGTTCCCGCAATCATTTCCGGAGGCATCGCCGAACGGGCCAAATTCTGGACCCAGGCGCTCGCCGCCGGGATATTCGTAGCGTTCGCCTATTCATTGTTTGAAGGCATGGTTTGGGGGCAGATCACTTTTCTGGGACAGGACGGCTCTTGGCTGGCCAACCTCACCGGCGCTCCGTTTCACGATTACGCCGGTTCCGTGGTGGTGCATTCCATGGGAGGCTGGATCGCTCTGACCGCCGTTTATGTCCTGGGACCGCGCATAGGACGCTGGACCTCGGATGGACAAAGCCGTCCCATTCCCGTCAGCAACATTCCCTTCCTCGCGTTGGGAAGTTGGATGCTCTGCATCGGCTGGTTCGGATTTAACGTCATGTCCGCCGCAACCCTCACGGGCATTACCGGACTCGTGGCCATGAATTCGCTGTTTGCCATGGCGGGGGGAATTATCTTCGCGCTCGTGGTTTCCAAAAATGATCCGGGGTTTGTGCACAACGGCGCCTTGGCGGGACTCGTCGCCATTTGTGCGGGATCGGACAAGGTTCACCCTCTCGGCGCTTTCATCATAGGCGGCGTCGCGGCAATAATCTTTGTCAAAGGGTTTACCTGGGAACAGGAAAAATTAAAACTGGACGACGTGCTAGGCGTCTGGCCCCTGCACGGTCTCGCCGGAACCTGGGGCGGAATCGCCTGCGGCATTTTTGGAAGCAAAGCGTTGGGCGGCATGGGCGGAGTCAGCTTCATGGCCCAGTTCATCGGATCCCTGATCGCTATCGTCGTGGCGCTGGGTTTCGGGTTGGCGGTTTATAAAACTCTGGATTCTGTTTTCGGCATTCGCCTGTCTCCTGAAGAAGAAGCTAAAGGCTCTGACTTGACGATTCACAAGGTCAACGCCTATCCGGAAGAGGGCACAACTCGATTTTAGGTTCAGGATTTACGGATTTTGACGTTAATGTACCTATGAAGAGTCTTATTCTAAAAAATCCTATCGCCGCAAGCCTGTTCGTTCTGGTTTTATTCATTGCCGCCCCCTCGGCAAACGGCGAGGACTCTGCTTTTAATCTACCCCCGGCGGACCCAGACGTCGCCCTGCGTCTTCTGCCGGACCGGTATCAAAAAGCCGTCGAAAACGATCCGCAAAACTATGTCGCCCTGTTTGCCCTCGGCCAGGCTAACCAAAGCCTGGGCTTACACGAGGAGGCCGTCAAGCTCTTCCAGAAAGTTCTCGAAATCGAACCGCTGTACGCGGCGGCTTATCATGGAATCGGGAGCAGTTACATTCAAACTGGCAAGCTTGAAAAAGCGCTGGCGTCTTACCGAGAGGCCATGCTTCTCGACCCCTTCTACCCGGACGCTCAATATGGAATGGGGTGGGCCTTGAGCCGCATGGGCCGGTTTGAAGAATCCATCGAACCGCTCGAGCGAGCCGTGGAATTGAACCCCAAACACGCCCCGGCTTTTCTGCTTTTGAGCAAGAGTTATCTGAAAATCAAACAACCGCAAAAGGCGGTGGAAAACGTTCGCGCGTCCGTTCGTCTCATTCCCTATGACGCGCAGGCCCATTGGGCGTTGGGCAAAGGCCTGGCCGCCTTGAAAAAGTTTGCTTCGGCGGTGGAATCTTTTCAGGAATCCGTCCGCCTCAATTCAAGTTTTTACGACGGCTATACCGGGCTTGGAGAAGCCTAC
This sequence comes from Nitrospinaceae bacterium, assembly GCA_029261555.1. GTDB lineage: Bacteria > Nitrospinota > Nitrospinia > Nitrospinales > JACRGP01 > JAJDBB01. The sequence goes on from JAJDBB010000031.1 coordinate 8,736, forward strand.
ATTCAGTCTGAAAAAAACGAACTTGCAGTTTTGGCCCTTAAAGACGCGGTCCGGGTTGAACCCAAAATCGGGGACGCTTATGAAGCGCTAGGGAGAGCATACAGAAACCTGGGAAAATACAAGGAATCTCTGGACTCCTTCAAGCGATTCTCCCAAATCGAGTTTAAAAACCCGATGGCTTTTTTCAAACTAGGCAAAGCCCAAGCCCTTTTGGAGTTGCATGCCAAAGCCATTGAGAGTTTCGAAAAGGCTTTAAAGTGGGATCCCAATTTGGCCAAGAGTCATTATTATATAGGAAAATCTTACGAAGCCCTCGAAGCCTACCCGAAAGCCGTTAAGCATTATAAAAAGGCCGTACAACAGGATCCGAACATCATCGAAGCCCAGTACCGGTTGGGAGAACTGGTGGTGAAACGCGACGACTATGAATCGGCGGCGAAAGCCTTTGAAGACGTCGTTCGGGCAGACCCCAGTCACGTCACCGCGCGGATTCGCCTGGGATGGGCTTACGCGCATCTCGAAAGATACCAAGACGCCCTACAACAATACCTGGAAGCCGCAAGGTTGAAGCCCAAATCGTCCTCGGTCTATTATCAGCTTGGCGTGGTGTACGGAAAGCTGGAGCGTTTAGGCGACGCGGAAACGGCTCTAAAAGAATCCATCCGCCTGGATCCCGGATTCTCCTCCGCCTACCTGGAACTGGGCCAAACTTACGTCCGGCAGAACCGTTTTGCGGAAGCCCTGAAACCTTTAACCGTCGCCGTGGCCGCCTACCCGGAAAACGACCGGGCCTGGTTGGGACTCGGCACGGCCCATTACTCTATCAAGCAATACGTCAAAGCGGTCGAGCCATTGGAAAATGCCGTCCGGCTCAACCCCAAAAGTCCGCGAGCCAACTTTCTTTTTGGGGAATGCTTGCTGAAACTGGACCGCTACAAAGAAGCCGTTGCCCCGCTAAAAAAAGCGGTTTCCCTGGAAAATAACCCAGATTTTTCCGAATCCTGGAAGGAGCTGGGAGCCATTTACTGGAGGTTAAAACGTTACGACGAGTCCATTAAAGCCTACCGGACAGCGATTCAGTTAAACTCCAACCACGCAGGGGCTTACCACGACTTGGGACTGGTTTATACCGAGCTTGAGAAAACCGCCCTGGCCGTCGACAATTTTGCTCATGCCGTGCGGATCAATCCCCAATACACGCAAGCCCATTTCAACCTGGGACTGGCTTACGAAATAATAGGGAGACACGAAGAGGCAATCCGTGAATATAAAATCACGGCCAAACAAGATCCCATCCGGGAGGAGGTCTATATGAACCTCGGTTGGCTTTATGCTGAAAACCGGCGGTTTGGAGAAGCTCTCCAGACATTTAAAACTTCCACTCGTCTGAACCCCATGAACGCGGATGCGCATTTCAGCCTGGGTTGGGTGTTGGGGGAAATGAATCGCGACGCCGAGTCTCTGGCTCCGTTAAAGATGGCAGTGCGGATCACCCCCAATCATTTGGGCGCCCGGGAACGACTGAAAACCATCTACAAAAAGCTGGGTCCTTCCTTTGAAACAATAGGCTCCGTAGCCCTCCCCTCCCTGGAAACTTTGGGCCGGTAATCGACCAAACCTATCATATAGTAATACATAAAATAAATTAATATAATCCATTGTTTTAAAACATTTTTTTAATTCAATAAAATAGAGCGCCAACAATGCCTCCGGCGGCCGGGCCAGCGCCCGGAGGCAGAGTTTGAGATGCAAACCCCACCCAAACTCGTAGCACTCCCCGCATAAGACGCCTACTGCCCCTACGGCGAGTAGCCGGGCCAGCGCTCGGAGACAGAACTTGAGATGTAAATCCACCCAAGCTCGTAACGTTCCCTGCGTAAGACGCCTACCGAGTCCAGCGTCACGCTGGCCAGCGCCTGCCTGGCTGTAAGTTTTGCCGTCCCTGGCTTTCTAAATTCCGGTTTTCATTTTCTACAATGACCGCGCAAGCTCTTCCATTTAAAGGAGTTAAAATTGGAATTCCAGCCCAACAAATTGGTTGACATGGAATCGACCCCGCCTATATACTGCCTCCTCATTTTTGCCCGGCCAAGCTGGCCTGATACGTTGATTTTTCGTTTCCAAACCGTTTTCTTTTAATTACAATAATCGAAAATAAACCAACCAAGGGTTCTTCCCATGGAAACAAACGAAGCTGTTGCAGAAGGCTCTTCTCCCGAAGAAGAAACTGCGGAAATCGATTGCGGAGCCGCCGAGGAAATCCTCAAATCCTTTTCCAATAAAAGGCGGTATTTGATTCCGCTTTTGCAGAAAATCCAGGACGCCTACCGTTTTCTACCGCCAGAGATTGTGGAAATGGTGATGGAGTTTTTTAATATCTCCAGGGCGGAGGTTTACGGCGTCATTTCCTTTTATCCTCAGTTTCGCACCGAGGAGCCCGGAAAATATATTCTCAAGCTTTGCTATGGAACCGCCTGTTTCGTGAAGGGCGCGCCCATCATCGGCGACAAAATCAAAGAGGTCTACCATATCGGCGCGGGTGAAACCGACGCCAAAAAACTTTTCACCTTGCAGTTGGCTTCCTGCCTGGGCAACTGCGGAGCGGCGCCCATGGCCATTATCGGCGACGACACGCATGGAACCATCGACCCGGACAAAACCACCGAATTACTGGCCTCGTACGAAGGCAGGGAAGATTAAGGAGAGACTTTTCGAATGAGTACTGTTGTCAAAAAACAAGTCGCCGTGAAAGTCGACGGAAAAGATATCACCGCTCCCGAGGGAACGGTCATCCTCGACGTCGCGAAAAGAAACAACATTCCCGTCACCAACCTGTGCTCGCATCGCAACCTGAAACCCTTTGCGGCCTGCCGGACCTGCATGGTCGAAGTCAACGTCAACGGCAAAAAGGAACTGGTTTATTCATGCACCCATCCCATCGAAGAGGGCATGGAGATCAGGACCAATACCGAGGAAACCAACCGCTACAACGGCGCTTGTCTGGAAATGCTCTTGGTGGAACACCCGCTGGACTGCCCCATTTGCGACAAGTCCGGCGTCTGCCCCCTCCAGGACAATACCGAGGAATTGGGGATTTTCAACAACCGGTTTGAAATCAACCGCAGGAACGAACCGAGCATCAAGAGCAATCCGCTAATCGAGTTTTACCTCAACCGATGCATCATGTGCGGCATGTGCGTGCGCGTCTGCGATGAAATCCAGGGAGTCAAGGCTCTGGACTTCCACAACCGGGGTATGAAAGTGGGCATTGGCACGGCAAACGACGAGCCTCTCGACTGCGAATTCTGCGGACAGTGCATCACCGTATGCCCCACCGGCGCCTTGATGGACATGAGTTCCGAAGCGCGCGGCCTGGCCGCCTTGTTCACCAACAACGAATCCACCTGCAACTACTGCTCGTGGGGTTGTACCGTTGACGTGCAAACCAAAAAGGGCAAAGCGACGCGCATTGAGCCAATCGACGATGAAAACGTCGGTATCAATAACGGCAACCTGTGCGCCAAAGGCCGGTTCGGCCACCACATCATCCACAACCAGGACCGAATACAAGCTCCGTTGATGAACGTCGGTGGGTCTTTTAAGGAAGTCACTTGGGACGAGGCATACACTGCCATCGCCGAACGCCTTAAAGCCGCCATCAATCGCGGCGGACCCGAAACCGTCGCCGGTATCGCCTCGGAAAAATCGACCAACGAGGAAAACTATCTGTTCCAAAAACTGTTTCGCGGGGTTCTGGGAAGCAATCAGATCACCAATCTACAACATCTCCGTGCGCCGCATGTCAACCGGTTCATGCTCGGCTGTTTTCAAAACGGGATGACTTCCAAACCTATCCAGGAACTGGAAGAGGCTGACGTGGTTCTGATTTTCAATTCCGACCTGCCCTCAGAATTCCCTGTTGCCGGCAACGCGATCCGAAAAGCGGCGATAAATTTTCAGACCGATATCATGATCGCCAACCCGCGCAACCTGGTTTTCGAGCATGAGTCCAGAAATGAAACCCGGCTGACTTTCCAGCACGGCTCCGACCAGGCAGTCGCTAACCGTCTCGCCAAAATTGTGATCGACAATAAGCTCGTCGACCTTGACAAAGCGAAAGGCGGGGTTTCCAATTTCGACGATTACGTTTCGTCCCTGAAAAACTGCGACGCGGATTTCGCCGAAAAGGCGACCGGAATCGACGATGAAACTTTCACTAAAGCCGCAACCCGGCTGGCGCGCAACGCCGACCGTTTCTTTTTGATTGGCAACGACGTTCTGGAAAACGAGGACGGCGAGGACGTTTTGAACGCCCTGCTGAATCTGGGAACCCTGCTCCATTCCGGCGGCGAAGGCAGCGTCAACATCTATCCCCCGCGCGAGCATTGTAACTCCCAGGGAGTCAACGATATGGGATGCGCCCCGGAGTATTTACCGGGTTATAAATGCGCGAAGGATTCCAAGGCCCTGTCGGCTCTGGCCGAAACCTGGGGCGTCGACGCATTGAACTTTGAGGGACAGGACAAAGCGACGGATCTTTTTGAAAACTGTAATAACGGTTCCATTAACTTCCTCTACATCGCCGGGGAAGATCCCATTCACGCCTATTACAAAGGCGCGCAGGTTCAGGAGGCTCTTAAAACGGTTCCTTTTCTGGTCGTGCAGGACGTCTTTATGACCCAGACCTGCCAAATCGCCGACGTCGTGTTGCCCGCGGCGTCCTGGGCGGAAAAAGACGGAACCTACACCAACATGAGTCGGCACGTGCAGAGAGTCAAGCGCGCCGTCCTGCCCGAAGGTGAATCCAAACCCGATTTCGATATTTTCTGCGAGTTGGCGGAAGCTTTGGGAAGCCCGTTTCAAAGCGAGTCCCTGGAGGACGTCCAACAGGAAATTGAATCCGTTGCGCCGATTTACAAAGGCCTGCTTCCCGGCGAGGAATGTCGGCAATGGGCGCCGGAAGGCTCTTCCGAAAAACCGCAATTTGTTGTTGGCGGAGAGTTCAAAAAAGCGAGTTCAAAGAAAGGCTACCCCCTGTCCTTGATCTCGAACAATCACATGTTTCATATTGGATCCTACACTCAACATTCAAAGGTATTGAAGACTTTGGCGACAAATTGTAAAGCGGGGATGAATCCCGCCGACGCAAACAGGCTGGAGGTGAAAACCGGCGACAAGGTGGTGGTGGAATCCAAAAACCACAAGCTAGAGCTTCCGGTTGAGGTGACTCATGTGGCCGCCAGGGGAACTGTTCATATCCCCAAAAACTGGCCGGAAATCCCCGTCAACATGTTGCGCAACGGGGAAGAAGGTTTAGTCTCCATCAAGGTTTCCAAAGCGGAATGAACCGGGGCCAGAAACTCCTGTTTAATATTTCAATTTTTATAGCGGATTAATTTCAAATGGCCGACTTAAAAGAAAATTTACATACCGAGCATCTGGTCCTCAATATGGGTCCTTCCCATCCGGCGACTCACGGAACGGTGAAATTCCTCATCACCCTCGACGGCGAAACCATCGTCGACTCCGTAACGGAGATCGGCTATCTGCATCGCGGCTTTGAGAAAATGTGCGAGAGCGTGACCTGGGCCAGTGTGTTTCCCTACACCGACCGCTTGAATTATTGCTCGGCTATCATGAACAACATCGGTTACGCCCTGGCGGTGGAGAAACTGCTGGACATTGAGTGTACCGAAAGATGCCAATACATTCGCGTGGTGTCCAACGAGTTGGCGCGCATCTCCGACCATTACACTAATATTGCCGCAGCGGCTTTGGAACTGGGCGCTTTGACCGCGTTCATTTATTTTGTTGAAGCGCGGGAAATCGTTTGGGATCTTCTGGAAAAACTTTGCGGCGCCAGATTGACTTCCAGTTATATCCGCATCGGCGGCTTGATGTGCGATTTGCCTCCCGGCTTCGACGACGACCTTAAGGAAACTTATCCGAAACTGGACGACCTGTTCGACGACGTCGACAAATTGCTGACCAAGAACCGAATTTTTCTGGATCGAATGCGCGACACCGGCGTCATTTCCAGAGAAGACGCCATTTCCTTTGGCTTCACCGGTCCCTGCCTGCGAGCATGCGGGGTGGACTTCGACGTTCGCAAGGCGCATCCCTATCTGGTCTACGACAAAATTGATTTTGACATTCCGATCGGAACTACCGGAGATAATTTCGACCGCTACCTGGTACGCATGGAAGAGATCAAACAAAGTCTGAAAATCATCAAGCAGGCGATGCGAGACATGCCAGAGGGACCGATCAACGTCGAAAACCCTTATCTGCGAGCGCCTTCCAAGCAGGACGTGTACACACGCATGGAAGAAATGATCGCGCATTTCAAAATGGTCATCGAAGGATTAAAACCTCCGGTCGGCGAAGTGTATTTCCCCACGGAAGCGGCCAACGGCGAGCTGGGCTTTTATCTGGTGAGCGACGGCGGCGGCAAGCCATACAAGTGCAGGGTCCGGCCCCCAAGCTTCACCATGACGTCCGCAGTCGACCATATCATGAAGGGCCAGATGCTGGCCGATCTCATTCCCACCTTCGATATGATCAACATGATCGGCGGAGAGTGCGACCGCTAAGTCGTTAGCTCGCTAACCGGCGCCCCTTCCCTTTCATAGTTTTCTGCTCGAAGCTATATTACCCCTCCCCCGATTTTGCCGTAAAATTCTATTGTTGAGATTATTGATCTCCGCGCTATTCAAACAGAGCCTTCCATGTCGAAAACCCTAAAGTCTATATTTCTGCTTGCCGGGCTGGGACTCTTTGTCTGGGCCTTGCAAAGCGTCGACCTGAAAACGGTTGGAAGCATGCTTTGGAATCTAGGTTGGGGGTTCGCCGTCATTCTACTCATTTACAGCCTGGTCACGGCGCTCGACACACAGGCCTGGAAATTTAATTTCAAACCGGAAGAAGTCCGGGAGGTCTCCTTTGGCCGGCTCTGGCGCATTCGCCAGATTGGCGAAGCGTTCAACGTCCTAACCCCTTTTGGCGCGATGGGAGGCGAGCCGGTCAAGGCCCAACTGTTAAAGGACTATAACGCGTTGTCATTCAAGCAGGGCCTGGCTTCCCTGATCATCTGCCGCACCGCCTTTCTGACAGGCCTGATTCTGTTTCTGATCCCCGGAATCATTCTGGTATTCCAATCCGAATTTGTAACGCCCGCGTTTAAGGAGATCAGCCTGACGGGACTGATCGCGTTTTCATCCGTGATCCTGGCTTTTTTTATTTTTCAAATCACCGGAGGTTTGCCCAAGGCGGCCCGTTGGGCCTCAAAGCTTCCTCTGCTGGGAACTTTGGTAAAAAATCAACACGACCACATCGTCGTTCTGGACGGAGCCATGTCCCAATATTACCGGGAACATCCTCGTCTCTTATTTCAGTCCATTGGGCTGGCGTTTCTTGGATGGGTTGTGGGAATTGGCGAACTCTACGCGACTTTTTATTTCCTGGGAGTTTCTGTCGACTTCGCGGACGTGTGGGTCATTGAGTCGCTGGCGCAACTGGTAAAGGTGGCAAGCTTTTTTATTCCCATGAACATTGGGGCGCTGGAGGGGGGGATGGTCCTTATCTTCTCAGCCATGGGGCTGACGCCGGACCTGGGTCTGGCTGTCACATTCGTCCGCCGGATCAAGGAGTTGGCGTGGACCGGGCTGGGCCTGGCTTTGGGCGCAGGAATGAACGTTAAACAGGCAAATAAAGTTCCGTTCGAGTCGCCGGAAAGTTAAACCGGCAGCCCCTCCAGGCGGCATTGTTCCGCCTGGAGAGGACTGGGATTGCGTTTTAAAACGTGTCCCGGGAAACGCCGCGGTCGGTTCCTTTCATCCCAAAGGGAACCCGCTTGACGGACTCGGTGAAAACGTCTCGTTCCTGAACCAGACCATCGTGTTTGGTGCGAATGGTCCCAATCCGGTTTTCTGAAAGTTCCTTGGCGAGTTCGTCGATAATATCTTGTTCCTTTTCATCGGCCGTTTGGGTTTGTTTCGCCTGCGTCTGCCCTTCCTGTTCCGGAGCCGGTTCTTCGCCTTCGGCGAGGGTCGTAGTTTCGGCGGGCAACTCTTCCTGTTCCGCTTCCTTCATGGACTTCTTGAAATTCTTGATGCTTCTACCAAACGCCGAGCCGATTTCCGGAAGTTTTCCGGCGCCAAAAATAATCATGATGATGACCAAAATAATCATCAGTTCCGGGAAGCCTATGCCCATCATAAAAAACTCTCCTGTTGAAGGAAGGAATATTACTGGATTAGACGGATTGTATCACAAAACGCCAACCTGTTTCGGCCTAGGGGCGCAAAAAAAAAGAAGCCGGCAAAAACCGGCTTCTCCTTTTAAATCGAATTATATCCGGCGTATGTGCAAATATTAATGCCCGATATGAGCATTAAGAATCGGCGACTCCAGAATTTTTTTATCGCCCCCGGCGTTCTTTTTAGCGGCTTTGAAATGCATGGTGGCGTCCCCATGCTTGCCTAATTTATCGAGACAAATCGCCTCGTTAAAATGCGCCGCGCCCTGGGACTTGTCGATTTTAGAAGCCGCTTGAAAATGTTTGAGAGCGACGTCGTAATGCCCCTGATTCCAATGATCGATACCTTCCTGATTATGACCTTTGGCGTCGGCGCTGGCTCCTGCGGCCAGATGCATCGGGCCTTCGCTCGCAAGAGCTGCCATCGGCGCCGCCAGAATAAAAACGGCAACCAAAAGAGTTAATATTTTTTTCATGACCACCTCCAAGTGAAATGACTGAGATATAAACGGGGTTGCTTAATAAATCTATCATTTTTGCGTTTGTGGAAACAATACAAATTTATCGCGTCAAATTCTCTCGAACAGACAAGTCTTGAAAGCCGCCGGGAATTTAAATACACTGGCCTTTTAGTTTTTTAAAGTTCAACAGGGGTTTGCGATGGATTTAAGTTTTGAAGAACGCGTTGAAAAAAGACTGGGGAGCGGGTCCGTCCTGGATCTGGAAAAAGAAGGCGTGGGCGACGAGGGCGCTAAAACACTGGCCGGAATGGAAATTCTCTCCAAGGTAAAGGAACTCATTTTAGGAGACAACGAAATCAGCGACGACGGCGTCGCCGCTTTGGTCCAGTCTCCGCATATAGTCAACCTCAGAGTCTTGAACCTCAAATCAAACGACCTCACCGAAAAAGGCGCCGAGACACTTTCAATAGCTTCCAACCTGAAAAACCTCGACCAATTGGTCCTGAAATTTAACCGCGTGGGAGAGGCGGGAGCCAGATTCATCGCTCAATCGGAAACTCTAGCCAATCTGACCACGCTTGACTTATTTCGCAACGACATTGGGAGCGCCGGAGCGTTGGCGATTAAACAATCAAAATTTCTAACTCGGCTGAGCCGTCTGCGCACAGATTGATCCCCTATCATTTTTGACTACGCCAACATGGATCTGACTAAGAATTTCCCAAGGAGTCCAAAAGAAAACCTCGGTGGACTGGTCCATGTATGGAGAATGGCGGACAAAGCTCGCGCCCTAAAAAACGAAACGCTCGGAGAATATATTTTTCCTTGCCCGTTGGACAAAATTATTCTCGAATTTTTGGAAGTCGCCCCGGAAGAATTTGCGGATCAAGCGGGGGTCATCGAAGACGAGAGTTTCTCAAAATGGATTCTGGAGAAAATTGCCGAGCACAGCGATGAAGAAATAAAATCCATCAACCAACAAATCCTGGAACGCTCCCCGGCCACGGAGGAAAGAAAAAGATATTTTACGGAACTTCGTGATAAAGTTGACCCAGAAAGAGTCGACGTTAAAACTTGGGTCGACTTGATCGATTTGGAAGAAGGCCGAATTTAACATCCCTTTTTAAACTCGCTTTCCCGCCATTCTTGCATTCCGGCTCCAAACCATCCCCTACAACTTTAAAAACTGAAAAATAATATGCCGCCAAAACCAAAAGACGCCCGGCAGGTAACATTTCGCAAGGGCAAAAAGACCGTAAAACCCGGCAAGGTTTTGTGGTGGAGCGTCTTCGTGGTTTTTTTGTTTACGGTATTGGCGGGTTTCATCGGCGCGGGCTACATTTATTTTGAATACTCCAAGGATCTCCCCGACGTCCGCCGCCTACGCACCTATCAACCCGCCACCATTACCCGGGTATACTCGGACAGCGATGAATTGATCGCCGAATTTTTCGTCGAAAAAAGAACCATCGTGTCCGTGGATAAATTCCCCAAACATTTGATCCAGGCTACCCTGGCGGTTGAAGACTCGAATTTCAACTCTCATTACGGAATCGATCCCAAAGCAATCTTTCGCGCCCTGATCACGAACGTTAAGGCGGGGCGCGTAGTGGAGGGCGGGAGCACGATCACGCAGCAGTTGGCCAAAACGCTTTTCCTTTCTCCTGCCAGAAACCTGGAGCGCAAGATCAAGGAAGCCATCTTGTCGATTCGTCTTGAGATGATATTCACCAAAGACGAAATTCTCGGTTTTTATTTGAACCAGATTTATTACGGCCACGGCTCTTACGGGGTGGAAGCGGCGGCGCAGACTTATTTTGGAAAACACGTCCAGGACATGACATTGGAAGAATGCGCCATGATCGCCGGCCTGCCAAAAGCGCCCAACAACTATTCCCCCTATCGTTACCCGGAAAAGGCAAAAATTCGCCGCAACCATTCCGTCCGTCGCATGGCGACCCTCAATTTTATAAACGAAGAGGAAGCGGTTAGAGCTTTGCAATCGAAGTTTAATTTACGCGGCATCCGGGATCCACTAAACAAGGCGCCCTACTTTGTCGAGCACATTCGCCAGTTCATTCAGGAAAAATATGGCGCCACCAAACTCTACCGCCACGGATTAAACGTTTACACTACGTTGAATCTGGACATGCAAAACAGCGCCCGCGCGGCGGTCCAGGACAACCTGAAGACTTTGGACAAGCGTTACGGTTATCGAGGTCCGCTGGAGCACGTCGATTTCCAGGCCTCCAGCCCGGGGCTCATCAGTTTTTTAAGTACGTTGAACGATTTCGAAGGGGAAAACCGTCTCATGGAAGGAGCGGTTCTAAAAGGCTTGGTCACGTCCGTGGACGACGCCCAAGTCTGGGTCCACTTGGGCAACGGCCAGGGAATCATTGATCTCAAGGACATGAGTTGGGCCAAAAAGCCCAACGTGAAAACGGACGGCAGGTGGCGAAAAATTAATAATCCCAATATGGCCGTCACCGCCGGAGACGTCATTTTGGTCAGAATAAAAGGAGTGCGGGAAGAAGGTTATTGGTCGCTGGCGCTGGAACAGGACCCGGAGGCGCAAGCCGGTTTGTTGAGTCTGGACCCGCAGGGCCACATCAAAGCCATGATCGGCGGATACGATTTTTCCAAAAGCCAGTTCAATCGTGCGGTCCAGGCGGTGCGCCAACCTGGGTCAGCTTTTAAACCCATCGTTTTTGCGGCGGCCATTTCCGAAGGCTTTACTCCGGCCAGTATCATCATGGACTCCCCCGTAATTTTCAAGGAACGGGAGCAAAATTTCGACAAATGGAAACCGGTGAATTTTGAAGAAAAATTTTACGGTCCCACCCTGCTGAGAACGGCGCTCGCCCATTCGCGCAACGTTGTATCCATCAAGTTGTTGCAAAACATCGGCGTCAACAAACTCGTCGCTTTTACACGGAAGTTTGGAATCCGAAGCCCACTGTCGAAAAATCTTTCGATCGCTTTAGGTTCCTCCGGACTCACGCTTTACGAATTGACGTCGGCTTATTCCATTTTCGCAAATTTGGGAAAGCGAACCGAACCCATCGCCGTGCGGTACATTAACGATCGTGATGGAAAAGTTATTTATACGGCGCAACCGAAAGTCACAGAGGCATTGCCCGCCGGGGTGGCCAAGGTCGTTTCCAGCATGTTGGAAAGCGTGGTCCAGGAAGGGACGGGAGCCAAGGCCAAAGCCCTCAAGCGCCCCGTAGCCGCCAAAACCGGCACGACGAATAATTTTATCGACGCCTGGTTCATGGGGTTCACGCCGGAGTTGACAACGGGAGTGTGGGTGGGAAAGGATAAAGACGAATCGTTGGGCTACAATGAAACAGGTTCCCGCGCGGCCATTCCCATTTGGCTTCAGTTCATGAAAGAAAGTTTAAAGGACGCCCCGGCGGTCAACTTCCCGACCACTCCGGAGTCCGTCCATATAAAAATTGATCCTGAAACCGGCTCCTTGGCGGGTTTTGGGAAACCCGGCGCGCGTTTTGACGTCTTTTTGATCGACAACCCCCCGAAAAAAAATAACGGAGTCTCACCCAGACTTGCGGGAAAAAACTTTTGACCGCCAGCTTTTTTTAATTGGCCTGCACGATTTGACGACGCTTCACTTTCATGATGAAAAGGTTTTTCTCCGAATCGCCAGAACCCAGAATGGAAGCGCTTCCGGAAACGCCGGAGAATTCTTTTACGGAAAACAACCGGTTTCTTAATTGCAGACGATTCTTCACTCCATTGCGAACGAGGTTTAAAATCATCCTGGCGGCGTCGTAGGATTGGGCGGAGAGGATGGTGGGTTCTTCCCCAAAAGTTTTTTTATAGTTCTCTACAAAATTCCGGACCTCCGGGCGCTTGGAATCGACAAAAAACCCGTCCACAAAGTAACCGTTCTTTAAATGCTTTCCGGCGTTTTTAACCAGGTCGGGCGAGTTCCAGCCGTTGCCCCCCAAAAAAGCCACGTCCACGATATTGTAAAAAATAAACTGCGGAATAATAAGCGCTACCTTGTCGTAAAAACCCGGAATAAAAACCGCGTCGAAATTGAGTTCCAACGATACCCGCAATTTTTCCACCTCGTCGTCTTCCCAAAATCCCTGCTCGATAATGGGTTCGGAAAGCGGCGGGTCCTCTTTGTAGCGCCCCGGTTTTTGAACCTTCATCACCAGATCCCTGGAAGCCTTTGTCAATTGTTTGTCCGACATACCTCCCATTTCAAGAATCTGCTTTTTGAAATCAGTTTGCTCTCGATTATAAAAAACCGAAGCCGCCACCTGCGCTCCCAGCTTTTCGACCTCCTCGGAAAAGCTGTCTTTCAATTGAATCCCGTAGGTTTCGTCCGGGTAGAGAACGACAAACCGACGAAGGCCCAATTGATTCACCGCATACTCAGCGAGAAACTTGGCCTGGTTTGAGCGGGTCATCGCGTTCCGAAAAACATAATCGCTCATCTCTGGCAAACCCGGCGAGGACGCAGTCGGCGTAAACAAAGGCAGTTGGTATTTTTCCAGCAAGGGAATCGACTCCTTGACGTGTTCGCTGAAAAGCGGACCCAGGATTCCTAACACTTCGGGATCTCTCGCCAAGTCTTCCACAACGGATTTAACGGATTCCGTTTTTGCGGAATCGCGGACTTCCAGCTTCAGTGTTTCCCTTTCCTTGAATCCTAACTGGTTCCATGCCAACTGAATTCCCTGCAACACTTGTTGACCCGTCAAAGCGTGCTTTCCAGTCAGCGGAAGAACCGCCCCCAACTTATATCCACGCCCGCTCAGCGTTTCAATCTGGCTCAGGCTTTTTTCAACTTCGCCCGCCAGCGAATGTTTGGGAAAGCGCCGGAGGAAATCCTGTAGAGACGCTCTGTACTTTTCAAGGTTTCCATTGACCCGATAAATATCCTGCAATCTCAATAACAGCAAGTCGACCGGAAACCCCGCCTGGTACCGGGCCGCCAAATCCTCGGCGGATTCTCTCGATAAGTTCTCTCTGATTATTTTTTTTATCGACTGACGAGCGTGGCCTCTTAACTCTTCCTGAGCGCTATTGTTGTAAACATGAAGAAGTTTGTGGACGGCGTTGCTGAAATCAAAATTTTTCTCATCCAGTTTGCCCAAGAAAAGAATCGTCTCCCATCGCCTTTTTACGTCCGGATCCGTTTTTAAAAGGCGTTGGAACACTTCATTGGCGCGTTGGTACTGGCCCAATTCAAAATAATTCTTCCCAATATAAAACAGCGCCTGATGAAGCAGGGAGGCCTCCTTTTCCTGCTTCAAAACCAAGTTGAAATAACGCAGGGCGGTGGCGTAGGATTTTTTGTCGAATTCGATCTGCCCCAGGCGAAACAGGGCCAAACCGGTTTTGGAAGCGGAGGGGAACAACCGCAGGTATTCGTCGTAGGCCTGAATCGCCTCGAGAAATTTTCCGGCGTGAAAATAATACTCGGCGCGCAAGAAGGGATCCTGGGAGGAATCGGATGGCGAAATATTTTCCGCGCCTGCGTCTAAAACCAAACAAAATAATAGAACAAGGAGAATACCCGACCTGAAACTAATCCAACAATTGCTCTCCTTATTTCTCATTTAAATCCTTGCCCTTGAGCTTGTGCTTTTGAAGGCGGTAGCGCATGGAACGAAAACTGAGGTTCAACAATTTGGCGGCTTTGTTAATGATTCCGTTGGTTTCCTCCAAAGCGCCGAGAAGAATTCTTTTTTCGATTTTTTCCAGTGTCATCTCAAGATCGACGGCGGGATTACCCAAAGAGGGCATCAAATCCGCGATAGACGACGATTCTTCCCTGATTTCATCCGTCAGGCTCGTGGCCTGTATCGCGATTCCAGTCTCCAAAACCACTGAGCGCTCGATGGTATTTTCGAGTTCGCGGACGTTTCCAGGCCAGCGGTAATTTTCCAGAATCTTCATAGCCTCGGGAGTGATCGATTCTATCGCCGGATTTCGATTGTGCTTTTTATTAAATTTCTGAATAAAATGATTTGCCAAAAGTGGAATATCTTCGATGCGGTCTCTCAACGGAGGCAGATGAATGGAAATGACCTTGAGCCGGTAAAAAAGATCTTCCCGAAAAGTTTTTTCTTTCACGCCCTGGGCAAGATCCCTGTTGGAAGCAGCGATGATGCGCACGTCCACCGGAGTCGGCTTGACGCCCCCCACCCGCGTCAATTCCCTTTCCTGCAAAACGCGCAGAAGCTTTACCTGAATCGAAAGCGGAGCGTCATAGGCTTCGTCTAAAAAAAAAGTTCCCTCGTGGGCCGTTTCCATCAACCCAATCTTCTTGGAATCTGCATTGGTGAAGGCGCCCTTTTCATGGCCGAACAATTCGCTCTCCAGCAGGGTTTCCGGCAAAGCGCCGCAGTTGATCGACACAAAAGGCTTGTCCTTCCTCGGGCTGTTATAGTGCAGGGCCTTGGCCGCAAGCTCCTTACCCGTTCCGCTTTCCCCTTGGATCAAAACGGTCGCGTTACTCTCCGCCACCTTTTGTATCAAATCGAACACCTTTTGCATGGCGGGGCTTTTCCCAAAAATATTCGCATACTGATATTTCTCTGAAAGGGCCGATCGAAGCCGGGAATTTTCGCGGGACAAACGCTTTTTTTCTACGGCGTTTTTGAGGATGAGTTGAAGCTCTTCAATCTCGAAGGGTTTGGATAAATAATCGAACGCGCCTTTTTTCATCGCCTGAACCGCCGTCTCGGCGGAGGCATAAGCAGTCATCATGATCACGGGCGTTTTGGGGTCTTGTAAATTGGCTGCATCCAGAACTACAAGACCATTGGATTTGGGCATTTTAATATCGGTGATCACCGCGTCGAATTCATTATTTTGAAGCAACTTCGCCGCAGCCTCGCCATTCCGGGCGGACGACACCTCGTAGCCCTCTTTTTCGAGCATGATGGTGAGAAAATCGCACATGCTCTTTTCGTCGTCCACAACCAATACCGCGCTCATATTTTTTCCAGGGAGTTTATAAGAAATTATTCCGCAAAGGCCTCATCAAGTGGCTATAAAATTTTAAACGGAAAGTCTTTAAAAACAAAACTATAATTTAAATTCCCCAAAACCGTCGGATCAACAAGCCTCTACCTCGGGATATTTTTTACAGAGCGTTTCCAAACTGGAATCTATATCGGCAATAGAAACCATTCTAGCAGAACCTTCCACAAGCTTTTTCGCCTCGCCCATGTAATGGATCGCTTTGACGCCGTCTCCAAGCAAATCGTATAACCGGCCTAGGTTGATATACGTTTCCACAACATTTGGATTGATTTTCAACGATTCTAAAAAAACCGTCAACGCATCCTGCATCATTCCTTTTCTAAAATAAACTTCTCCAATAGCATTTTGGACCCATATGGAACCGCCGTACAATCCATCTGCCTTAAGAAAATGCGCAAGGGCTTTGTCCAGTTGATTCAATTTCAGATAGGTCAATCCCAATTCAAAATGAAAAAGAATATTTCGCGGTTGGCCGGCAAGATCCCACTTCAAAAGCTCAATTTTCGAGGCCGCTTCCAAATCCGCAGGATCGGCAATTTGGTTTTTAAATTTGTCCGGATTGAGATCGCCGGCATAAACCGCAATTAATTTTGCGACGCCACTATTATTTTTTTTAGATTGCCGCAAAATTTCCTTGGCGGCCAAAAAGTCCAACATTGCCTGCTCCGGTTCCCCCAATTCACCATAGGCAATACCGCGATTTACATAGGCGGGAACAAAATCAGGTTGTATTTTTAGGGCCTTATCAAGCCATGGCAACGCATCCAGAAAGTTCTTCTGGGCCAAATAAATAATTCCCGTGTCATTTAAAAGAGACGCACTTTCTGGCTGATACTCGAGGAGTTGCTTATAATGAAAAAAAGACTTTTTAAAGTCGCCCCAAGTTTTATAAAGTTCCGCCAACATGAACCGGGCGCTCTGATGTCGGGGGTTTATTTCAAGAGCTTTTTCAAAACTCTGAGCGGCCTCTTTGTCTGATCCTTCCAGGTGGTAGGTCAATCCAAGATTATAATGGGCTTCCGCATCGCCCGGCTCCATTTGAACCGCATTTTGATAGTCCTCCAAGCTCAAATCGACAAAACTTGAAGACGCCGCCATCCCGCAAAATATCGTCGCCCCAAATAGGACGGCTATAAGTAAATATTTAGGAAGTTTTACAGCTAGCATGATCAAGGCCTAAAAAGCCGCTTATAGAAAAACTTAATGATCCTCAATTTCCTTCAAACGTCTCGATATAGTTTCAGCCAACAGTTCGTTCCCCAAAGGGGAATAATGATGCGAATCTTTTCCAGATTGGCGGTAAAAACTCTCCAGGACGTTATCCCTAGACTTTAAAATCAGTTCGTTTTTAAAGTCGATATATTCAAAACGATTCCTTCTTATTCGCTTGAGAAACCTCTCGTAGCTCTCTGCAAACCCACTATCAAGGGTTTCACAATCAAAAGGCT
The DNA here is from genome assembly GCA_029261555.1 of Nitrospinaceae bacterium. Lineage (GTDB taxonomy): Bacteria > Nitrospinota > Nitrospinia > Nitrospinales > JACRGP01 > JAJDBB01. The sequence goes on from JAJDBB010000031.1 coordinate 25,931, forward strand.
TTCCCTTCAATTCACAAATCGAATGCTTCACAGCGCCCATCGATGGCGAAAGAACAAATAACGGTTTGGCGCCATACTGGAACGCTAGATTTCTAATTTTAATGAAAAGGGAAAAAACGACCCAAAAGCCTTCCCTATTGATCAAATTTCTTTCCCCGCAAATTTCTTTGCCGCGACCATTCATTCCCAGTTGCTCCAATATCCAGCTTTTGGCAAAAATATTTTGACAGGAAAATCTTGAAAGTTTTCCTGTCATATTGACCAGACGTCCTTGGTCCTCAACGAAAAATGGCTTCTGTATACCGTTAAGATTATCTCTTCTTGTATCGTTCAAATCATTGGTTGGGAAAAGAACTGCAACCACATATTTTGGGCGGGTCTTTCCAATATGTCTTCTCAGGGCAAGATAATATTGATCGATCCCATACCCAGACACTGCCAGATTGAGCGTCTGATACTTTTTAAATTCCTGGCCCAAAATATATGAAGCCGCTTCATCATCGTTCACGCCAAGTCCAAACGCCACCGAATCTCCTAAAATCAATATATGTTCTCTGGCGAGATCAATTTCTTCCGATCGGAATCCAAGCGCGTTGCCGGTGTACGTTACGTTTTCAAATACGGTCTTGGTATTTACAGGATTAGCCCATCCCAATTCGGGATCAAAAATGGTATGCGGGACCACCCATGAATTGCTTCGCTTATACCAAAAATACGTCTCAACGAAGGGGAGGCAAAACAAAAAAGCGAAGAGAATGGCGAAGAGGGAGAGGATTATTTCTTTTTTTCGAGATTGGAAAAAACCTTGGACGGAGACCAGATTTCCAGTCATTGTTCCCTGAATGTTCTCGAATGGATTTTCAACCGCAGTGCGTTGAGGCGAATAAAACCCGTAGCGTCGTCCTGATTATAAGCCTCGTCTTCTTCGAACGTGGCGACGTCGGAATGATACAATGATCTTGGAGCCTTCCTGCCCACCACTCGGCAGGTTCCCTTGTAAAGTTTTAAACGCACCGTACCGGACACGCACTTTTGCGCGGCGTCCATGGTTTCCTGCAACCACGTTCTTTCAGGCGAATACCAGAAACCGTTGTAAATCATCTTCGCGTACTTGGAAATCAGGGAGTCGCGCAGGGACATCACTTCGCGGTCCATGGTGATCGATTCGATATCCCGGTGGGCAACATGGAGAATAGTCCCTCCCGGCGTTTCATAAACGCCGCGCGATTTCATTCCGACAAAGCGGCTCTCGACAATGTCGATGCGCCCGACGCCGTTTTCCCCGCCCAACTGGTTCAACCGTTCCAGAAGGCGGGCGGGCGAAAGCCGCTCTCCATCTATCCCAACGGGGTTTCCCTCCTCGTATTCGATCTCAACCGCAGTCGCCTTGTCGGGCGCGTGTTCCGGCGAAACCGACATTTGAAACATATCCTCGTGCGGTTCGTACCAGGGATCCTCCAAAACTCCGCCCTCGTAGCTGACATGGAACATGTTTCGGTCCATGCTGTACGGCTTGTCCTTGGTAACGGGAACGGGGATGCCATGGGTTTTTGCGTAATCGATCAATGCCGTTCTGGAATTTAAATCCCAATCCCGCCAAGGAGCAATGATTTGAATTTCGGGATTTAACGTTTGGAAAGCCAGCTCAAAGCGCACCTGATCGTTGCCCTTGCCCGTAGCGCCATGCGATACGCCGTCGGCGCCCTCTTTTTCGGCGATGCGGATTTGCTCTTTTGCAATCAGGGGCCGGGCGATGGCAGTTCCCAGTAAATAATTATTTTCGTAAAACGCGTTTGCCCGCAACATGGGAAACACAAAGTCGCGCACAAACTCCTCGCGCAAATCTTCAATGTAAACTTTGGACGCTCCAGTGGCCAGGGCCTTTTCACGGACGGGATCCAACTCCTGACCCTGCCCGACGTCGGCGGCGTAAGCGATAATTTCGCAATCGTACTGCTCCTTCAACCACTTGATAATCACGGAGGTGTCCAGGCCGCCGGAATAGGCCAAAACAATTTTTTTGATTTTAGTTTTCATGGTTTAAATTTCAATTCCAAATGGGTATCAATTTTATTTATCTACGCCGCTTCAACGCTCCACCAAAAAAGTATCCGGAGAATACCTGGCGGCGCCCCAAAGTGCGGCTTTATCGTCGAGAATCATATGAACGGGAACGCTTTCCAGAAAACTCCGAAACGTACCCTTGGATAAAAAGGAATCCAAAAATACTTCCTCACCCATGAGTGAGGCGAGCCGGGGAGCGATTCCGCCGCCGATATAAATTCCGCCCCTGGTATTTATTTGTAGAGCCAAGTTACCAGCCGCCGCGCCATATATAGACACGAATAGTTCCAAGGCTTGCCCGCACAGCGCGGATTTTTTGTTCAAACCGTATTGGACGATCACAGCAGGCGGATCTTGGCGCTTAAACTCCTGCGTCAACCATTCCGGCTCGGACGCAGAATTATACAACTTTACAAACTCATAGATAGCTAAAAGTCCCGGCCCGGAAACAATTTCTTCCGCCTTCACCCGTTCCTCTTTTTCCAGCAGATGCAGGAGCAGTTGCGCCGACATTTTACAGTGAGGAGAAAAATCCGCCTGCCCGCCCTCGGAACTCAATACGCGAAATTTTTCCGACTCTCCGGGAACCAGAAACGCCTGCCCCAACCCCGTGCCGGCGGCGATAACGCCGATGGGGCCTTTGGAATGCGGCCGCCCCTGCTGAAGGGTCAGAGTTTGGTCGGGTTTCAAAAAAGGAACGACGCAGGCCAGAGCAGCCAGGTCGTTGAGCAAAAAAACTTTTGAAATCCCAAGGCGCTTTTTTAAATCCTCAACGCAAATTTCCCAAGGATGATTGGTCACCTGGCAACGCTCGTTTATTACCGGTCCGGCGGCGCCGAAGCTGGCGCGGTCAATTGCAATGGAACGGCCCGCCAGGAATTCCCGAAGCGTGGCGGCGAAGTCCGGATAGTCCGCAACGCGAAATTCTCCGATTTCGGCCAACTCAAGAGAGCCGTCGCGCTCCTGGAAAAGAGCCAAGTTCGCCTTGGTGCCGCCAATGTCCCCCGCGAGAATCATACGTTACTTTATAAAAGATCGAATTCTTTCGTCGAGCGCGTCCTGATCCTTGGCAAACGATTGCAGAGCCGATTGGGTCATGAGATCGTCCAAAGCGACGCCGCCGGGCCAGTCGGTCAGACGCGGAATTTTCCCATGGTCGTAAATTTTCTTTAGATCATCCTCAGTGAAATTGTAAAACAGATCCACGCCGTGCTTCTCGCAATACCGTACCAAGTCTTCGCCGATGAGTTCGTCCACAGGAGTGTGGTTCAACAAATTATCGACGAACGTCTTAAAAGTATCGGGGACCTCCCAGAGCTGGGGAAAGCGCGCGCCCAACGAATTAAAAGCGTTAATCCCGGTTTCCGTTTCGGGATCCAAATCCTTTTGAACCTCGTCCGCAGATTTTCCGGACTCCAGAAATTCCTGCATCGCGGGTGGAGGGATGGTCAAGACGTCCAGTCCGGACAGAGTCCCCACCTGCGCTCCGTTACGAATGCTGGCGCCAATCAATTTTGTGTGAGACTTCCCGGCCTGCCGCAATTCAATCAAGGCGCGTTGCGTGGCGAGCGTGACCTTTTCGCCGACGAAATCTCCGCTCCCCAACCCATTGTCTTTCACCACGGCGTTGAGCCGACCCAGGAAAACGTTTGTATAGGCGGGGTTCGACAAACGGCCAGCGAGGTAGTTTTGCCGCGCAGAAAACCCCAGCGTAAAGTTCACCGGCATGCCTTCCTGGGAAAGTTTCCGCACTGCCAGATAACCCTCCGGCGTGAGCGGAAGCTTCAGGATAAAAAACTCCGGGCAAACTTTAAAATACCGCCTGGCGAAGGCGAGGGACTTTTCCATGTCCCAGGCCATCGAAGGATGCAACTCCACGCTGACCTTGACGCGAAACGCCTCCACTAATCGAAGGGCGATGCGGCAATTAATGACGAAACCAATTTCCAGAACCAGGTCCTCGTCGCTCAGCGTTACGCCCGAATCCTTAATTTTTTTCAGCGCGTCTTCGATGACCTCGTCCATAATCCCGCTCTGCACCACCTGATTGGCCAGGGTGTTATTGGTCGTCAACGCGCTCAACTCTTTTTTCCAAACCGATTCCGCCTTTTCCAAATCTCCCGTGTCGATCCACAATTCCGACCCCAGAGTTTTTAACTTTGCCAAAAGCGGATGCGATTCGCGGGCCTCCAATTTTTTATCCGCTAATAATTCCCTGCAGGCGATCTGATGAATTATTTCATCCAGGTTTTTGCTCGTCGCGGTCATGATCCGTTTCCTTTCCCGTATCCGGGTTTATTGAGGAGGGCAAACATATTTTTTTTATAAAACTCGACTCCGGGTTGATCAAAGGGATTGATCCCCATCAAGTATCCGGTAAGGGCGACTCCGCGCTCAAAAAAATAAAACAAACGACCCAAAGTATAGGGCGAGCGGTCCTCTATTCTCAATGTCATGTTGGGAGTCTCCCCTTCCCTGTGGGCAAGCGCGACGCCTTCATAAGCCTTTTCATTGACAAAGTCGAGCGGCTTTCCGGCCAGATAGTTCAATCCATCCAAATCGTCCTCAAACTTCGGAACCTTCACCTCCCGGTTGGAAGATTCGACGATTAAAAAAGTTTCAAATACGATCCGGTTCCCCTCCTGAACCCATTGTCCCAGGGAATGCAGGTCGGTGGTGTATTGAACGGACGCAGGGAAAATTCCGCCTTGATTTTTGCCTTCGCTTTCGCCTGCGAGTTGCTTCCACCACTCCATCAACGAACCCAGCGCAGGTTGAAACGAGGCCATGATCTCTATCGACTTGCCTTTACTGTAAAGTAAATGTCGCAATACGGCGTAAAGGCAGGTGGGGTTTTCGCGAATGGAGGAAGCGCCCGAATAAATGGATTCGGCATTTTTTGCGCCGTCGAGCAAGCCACGAATATCCAATCCTGCGACCGCGATAGGCAAGAGGCCGACGGGAGTCAACACGGAAAATCGCCCGCCAACGTCGTCGGGAATAACAAAAGTTTTGTAGCCCTCCTGGTCGGCCAGTTTTTTTAAAGCGCCTTTGGCGCGGTCGGTTGTAGCGTAAATACGGTCTCTGGCGCCCTCGGCTCCGTATCTTTTTTCCATCGCCTCCTTGAGCAAACGAAAAGCGATGGCCGGTTCCGTGGTGGTCCCGGATTTGGAAATCACGTTCAGGCAAACGTCTTTATCGGCAATCAAATCCAGGAGGTCGGCCATGTAATCCGAACTGATATTGTGCCCGGCAAAATAAATTTCCGGTCCAGGGCGGTTGGCTTGCTGATTGTAAAAATTGGGAAGGACAAAATCGATCGCCGCCTTGCTTCCCAGATAAGAACCGCCAATGCCAATGCAAATAAAAACCTGCGCGGAGTTTTGAATTTCGCGCGCGGTCTTTTCAAGGTCGCATAAAATGTCGTCCTCGGTAGAGGAAGGCAAACGCAACCAACCGAGAAATTCGTTTCCCGGTCCCGTCCCTTTCTCCAGCATCAGGCAGACCCTATCCATCTCCGGTTGAAATTCATCAATCTCCTGCTCGGAAATCAGCGACTTGAAGTTTTCATAATTAATTTTGGGAAAGGTCATGAAATTTCTCTTGAGGGACGCGAAAATTTTTTTCCCGTTTGTGCTGAACGGGAAAATCATTATACAATTTAATTTATCAATCGGAACCTGAACAATCGGGCAATTTAATATGAAATACTTTTACTGGGATTTCGCCATAGGAATTGGCGCCGGAGCGCTCATCGCCTGCGTTTCCGCGTGGGCCGTACCGGGAAACATCCACCCGCTCGCGGCCATGTTTTTGGGCGGGCTCTGCGGCATGGTTGTTCAATCATTTCTGTCCATTGTACTGCTACCCATTTTCGGCGCGTTCGAGGTCATGATTCCGCTCCACATCATCGGCATGCTTGCGGGAATGCTAGGCGGTATGGCCGCCTCAATACAAAATGCTCCGGCTTATTACATCTTGTCGGCGGGCGCCGCGACCGGGTTCGGCGTAGCCTTGATCGTCTTTTTATCCAACCGCAAACTCACGCGGGCGGCGTAAAATGAGCGTACGCGAAAAGTACAATCGCATTTCCCGGTTTTACGAATTTTTAAAAACCGGGGACACACGGCGTTGGGAAAAATCCCAGCGGGAATTTTTTCAAAAACTCCGCGGCAAAGTTCTTTATATAGGCATTGGACCCGGACCGGAGATCGCAAACTTTCCTCCCGGCCTGGAAATTGTCGCCATTGATCTGAGCGAAAAAATGATGGCGCAGTCGCAAAGGCGAGCGGAGGCCTATTCCGGAAACATCCGGCTCGCCAACATGAACGTCGAAGACCTAGGTTTCGCCGACGGCGTTTTCGATTGCGTTTTAGCCGTTTGCGTATTCTGCACGGTGGAGGCGCCGGTAAAAGGTTTGCAAGAGGTTCGCCGGGTATTGAAGCCCAGCGGCAAATTACTGATGTTTGAACACGTGTTGAGCCAAAACCCAGTGTACGCTCTTATTCTTAAAGGAATGAATCTGGTCACTAAAAGACTTTCCGGAACCTATCTGGACCGGAACACCGCAGCCAACGTGGAAAAAGCCGGATTCTGGATCGAATCGAACCGCAACGTCTATCTGGATATCGTAAAGACCATCGAAGCAAATCCTTAATTTTTTGCGCCAATTGTCTTCGGTTTGACCGCCGTTTCTTTTTTGGGAAATGAAATAAGAAAATAGTTTTTAATGATTTTCTGGCGTATCAACTCATTGGCAAAACTCGTGGCCTGGTTTTTTCCGTCAAAGCGACCGACGCGAATTTTGTACCAATGCCCGCCGGAACTTCTCGGATCCTTAATCACATAAACCCCGGCGATTTTTTTCTTTTTAAACCTGGCATTCAATCGCTCCGCCTGCTTTTTCGTATTGAACGCCGCTACTTGAATGGTATAGAGCCGGTCGGCTTTTCGCCGAACCCGATCCTTCTTGACCCCACCTTTTTCTGCCATTTCCGGAGTCAGAGTTTCTTTGACGTCTTTTTTCGACCCTTTGTCGGCGGTCAATCCAATCGCCCCTAATATAAAAATGCCCGCAATGATGGAACCCTTGACCCACAACTCAAGTTTCCCAAATTGCGACAGACCTTCCAGAAAAATCAAAGCGATCTTTTTAATCAGTCCCAAGAAGAGGCGAACGATCCAGTTAAATGCGTTGCGAAAATTTTCGCCCCAGGAGGGAGCCAGTCCCAGCCGGACTTTTAAACGGTCCAAGGTTTGGGCGTCATTCCGGGTGAACAAACGAATTTTTTTCACCTTGTGGAACAGGGAAAGTTCGTCGACCGAATTTTGTATGGATTGCCGGCGTGCGGGGTCCAGGGCGGAAAAGATTTTGCCGCATCTCTCGTGCAAACCGGGATCGGAAGTTTTCCAGCGTTCCTGACAATAGCATCTGCCAATGATTCCCTGCGCCTGGCTTTCTCCCGGCAGATGAAAGGTCAGGGCCTGTAGGTAAAACCTGACGGCAAAGGCGTCGGAACGACGCTTGCCCAACAAAACGGGTAAAATATATTCGACGATTTCCCGAGAGTCCGGGCCTCCATATTCCAACGCTTTCAGATAGAGCGTTTCGACTTTTCGGTTCAAACTGCGTTTCTTCAAATACAATGAGGCGAGACGCCCGATTAGGATTTCGTCTTTATAATCGTTGGCATGAACGGCGACCAGGAGAAGGTCTATTTCGTTTCGACTCAAATCCTCGCCCCGCCCCAGCAACGACAACAGCGGGGAGCGGTACAAGGAATCTTTGGGGTCGATTAAAAAAGCCTTTAAAAAAACCTTCATGCAGGCCGGGTCTTCCCGGCCAATCGAAAGCAGGTAGTCCGCATACCGGCAATAAACCTCTTCGCGAAACCTTTTTCCCTTCCCCGGCAAAAAGAACGAGGACTCGGTCAAACTCAGCAAGTTTTCAAACCGGGCAACCACCTCGTTCTCGTCCGACTTTAAATCGACGTCCCGGAGACTCTGCATCCGGTCTCGGTAAACCTGCTCGCCGAACATCCCGTAAACCAGAAACCCAAAAAACAGACAGACGCACGCCAAGATCCATTGAAGGACGGTGTCGTTCACATAAACGTTGGGCATGGCGACTTCATGGATGAAATATAAAACCGCAAACCCAAAGGAGACCATCAGGAATATCGACAACCCGACCCGGGAAAGATAAAATTTAAAAGTTTGATACATCGTTTATCTTTTTCAGTTGTTGCAGGATGGACAATTCCTCCGGGGAGGAAAAGTCCAGCGGCGGAGCCTGAGGCAAGGGGGGAAGGGTTAAAACCGTCTCATCCTTGACGGCCACCTGCATTCCGGGTTGGTTCGATCCTTCCTCCAGCAAATAGCCGGTGGTCGCATTCACCCGAACGGTCCGCACGCCGTCGGGAACCGTGAATTTGACTCGGCTTTTATTTTCCAGCGCCTTTTCCATAAAAAACGCCCAGATGGGAGCCGCCGCGCCGCTTCCGGTCAACCCTTTGCCTCTTGGGTCGACCATGGACTCGTTGCTGTCGTAGCCCACCCAAACGGAAGTGGAATAGTCGCGGGTGAATCCGGTGAACCAGGCATCCTTGAAATTATTTGTGGTCCCGGTCTTGCCCCCAGCGGGGTGTTTGAATCCCATACGCCGGACGATTCTCCCGGTTCCGCCGTCCACCACGCCTTGCATCATGTCCAGCAAAGGATAAATGGATTTAGCGGGGAAGCGCGTTTCGGCCCGGTAAAACCGCTCATAAATTACGCGCCCGTTAAAGTTTTCGATTTTCTGGATCGCGTAAGGCTGAACGTACATTCCCAATCGCGCGATAACGCTGTAGGCGGAAGCCATTTCCAGGGGCGAAACTCCGGAGGTGCCAAGAGCCAGGGACATGTGGGCGCCCAAGGGACTGGTCACGCCAAATTTGCGGGCGGTTTTTATCACTTCCTTCGGCCCAACTTGCTGGATCAGCTTGGCGGAAATCACATTGATGGATTTCATCAACGCTTTTTTGAGGATCAAATCTCCGGCGTAATCCTCTTTGAAATTTTTTGGTTCCCAGGGCTGGGTTCCCTTTATTTCTATAGTGATAGGTTCGTCGCGCACCATGGAAGCGGGGGAGTATCCCAGTTTTTCCATGGCCGTGAAGTACACGAACGGCTTGAAGGAGGAGCCTGGCATTCGGTTGTTGGAAACGGCGCGGTTGAACTGGCTGAGAGAGAAATTTCGCCCGCCCAGTAAAACCCGAATAGCGCCGGTTTTATTTTCAATGGAGACCAACGAGACTTGCAGGCGCTCGGGTTGGGATCTCTCAGATTTGGCGGGCTTTCCCATGCGTTTGTCCAAAGCTTCCAAATGTGATCGCGCGGCCTTTTGCGCTTCTATTTGCAGGCGGGAGTCCAGGGTCGTGAATATCTTCAAGCCGCCAAAATAAACGAATTCCTTGCCGTAGGTTTTTTCAAGATCTTCGAGGATAAAGTTTACAAAGTACTGGTGGGGATTGTTCGCCTCCACCGGGGAAGCCAGTTCCAGGCTGGAACTCAAGGCTTCCTCCTTTTGAGCTACGCCGATCATGCGCTCCTTGACCATGCGGTCCAAAACAAATCCTGCGCGGGTCATGGCGCGTTCGTAGTTGGTGAAGGGGTTGGCGTTATTGGGAGAGTTGGGGAGTCCGGCCAACAGAGCGGCCTGCAGGGAGCTTAGGTTTTCCGCCGATTTGCCAAAATAAATATGGCTGGCTTCTTCTACGCCGTAGGCGCCGTTGCCAAAATAAATCTGGTTGCAATAGGCTTCCAAAATCTGATCCTTGCTGAAGGAGGCCTCCATCTGCAAGGCGATCAGGATTTCTTTAAACTTGCGTACCCATTTTCTTTCAAACGAAAAAAACAGGTTCTTGGCCAGTTGCTGGGTAATCGTGCTACCGCCCTGCGCGATTCGCTTCGCTTTAAAATTGCTGATCAGCGCTCGCACCAGAGCCTTGTGATCGACGCCTTGATGCTCGTGGAAATGTGCGTCCTCAACCGCAACGACGGCTTTTAAGAAAAACGGCGAGATTTTTTCGAGTGGCACGGGAAGCCGCTCTCCGAAAATTTTCAACAACTCTCCGTCGCTGGAATAAATTTCCGTGGGTAGGCTGAGGTTGATATTTTCCAGGCGCTGGGGCAGTTGGGGAAGCTCTCCGCTCAAGCCAAAGTAAACTCCGGCCACGGAAAACGCCAGCAGAAGGAGCGCCGCGTAAAAGGCGAATAGAATTTTTTCAAAAAACCGGCGGATCAAGGTTTTGGCGATTGGATTGAGGTTAACGTCGAGGGGCGGGCCGAAAAACCGGCGGACAATAAAAATTCGCCGGCTATTGCGAATCTCCCGCCTGGTTGTACAGGCCGGCGGATTCTCCAGAGTCGGCCTGCTCTATTTGGGACAAAATATTGTTGGACGTCTCCAAGGGAACGGGTATCAACAGCACGTTACTATAATAATCGGTTTTGTACTCAATCCCAAACAGGGCGACGTCGGGGCGGTCCTGCAAAGGCTCCGAGGAAATGCCCACGCGGGTGACGTGGTAATCTTTTTGCAAAAACCACTCTGGGTCGGGAAACAGGTTTTTTTGTGTCGCGGGATCCAGGGTTTGCAAAAGCGGTAAAAATTCCCCTATGGAAAAAATCCGTTTCTCCTCAAAATCCGCATCCTCCAGAAAACCGCGTTGAATGGTCCGCGTGGATTGCACCTCATAAAGAATATCCAGCCTCAAGAACACCTCGTGAATGGGGTGGTTTTGCGGATCGATAAAACTCAGGGTGATCCATTGTCCCGAACGGTTTAACAGAACCCGGTCCCAGTCCTTGTTGGCGTCGATTTTTAACAGCTCCCAAGGGTCGATGATGCGCTTCGCCCACTGCCCGGGATAATCGAAATACAATTGCAAAAATTTCTTTCGGGACACCAGGTTGGAGGGATTCAGGGTCTCGACGAGGGTTTTTAACGTGTCGATGGACTCGCTATTTTTTTCCTTGGTATTCAAGGAAGTCAGCAAGGACTGTACTTGCCTCTGGGCCAGGGTGTTCTCATGCTCGGTTTCCCAGGCCCGGCCCAGTTGACGGCGCGTGGGATTCTGCCATTTTAAATAGTAGCCGATCCCTTTTTCAAATATGTGCCCGTAGAACTCGAACGTCGCTACCGAGGCCAACATAAAAAAAAGAATCGCGCCGCTTCCAAACAGTCTGAAGACGCTGGAATTCACTGTTCAGCTCACCGTGATTTTGTTGACGGAACGGGCGATCATTTTCAGGCGCTTGACTTTGTCCCGCAGGATTTTTTGATCGACTTTTTTGCTCTCTGCGCGGATTTCCGATCCCGGCTTTGAATCCGGTCCGCGGTTTTTTTTATGTTCTTCATCCGTATTTTTGGCGAATTTTTCGGGGCGGGATCTGGGTACGCTTTTGGAAACGCCTATGGGTCTTCCGGCTCTTTTCCCCGAATTTTTTAACAGGCTTCCCAGGTTTTCCACTAGTTTTTCCTGGGCCGCGAAATCCAGTTTTCTGAAAATCGAGACGAGTCGGTATTCAGTATCATCCAAAGGAATCAGGCCCTGAACGGGAAGGTTTGTAAAGGAAATTTGCCCGTTTTGAAAATCGACCCTTTTAACTTCTGGAACCTGAGAGGGCGCGCTGAAATTTTTTATGGGCAGGACGTCGTATTCGGTCAATTCCGCGGTCAATAGTTTTTCCAGGGAAAGGTTCCCCAACCGTGCCATTTTAACGAGGGTGGAAACAGGAGCGTCCCTCTCCCCCGCTTCGTACCTCACATACGTTCTGAACCCAACCTTTAAAATATCGGCCATGGCCGATTGGGTGCACTTCAACGACTTTCTCAACACCCTGAGATTTTTGGCCAAAACTGACATAATGAAACCTCCTCAGGCCCGCTTTTAACTATACACCCTTATCAAATATTTTTCCAAAAAGATAATATTGGGACGGAAACATCCGAGGGAGGAACTGCGAGGCTGAGAACCAAATTGCGGGATTATTTGCCCTGGCGACGGGCGAGAATCTCCGCCGCTTCCTTGGCGAAATAGGTCAATATCATCTTAGCGCCGGCACGCCGGATGGAGAGGAGGGTCTCCATAATGATTCTCTCCCGGTCCACCCATCCATTTTGCGACGCCGCAACGATCAGCGAATATTCCCCGCTGACGTTGTAGGCGGCCAGGGGAACGTTGATCTCCTGGCGGACTCGGTAAATGATATCCAGATACGCCAGGGCGGGCTTGACCATGACCATATCGGCGCCTTCCTCAATGTCCTGCAAGACTTCGCGAATGGCTTCGTCGCTATTGGCCGGATCCATTTGATAGGTGGAGCGGTCGCCAAACTTGGGAGAGGAGTCGGCGGCCTCGCGAAATGGACCGTAATAGGCGGAGGCGTATTTTGCCGAATAGGCTAAAATCAGGGTCTCGTTAAATCCGGACTGGTCCAGGGCTTTCCGAATAGCCCCAACCCGTCCGTCCATCATGTCCGAAGGGGCTACGATATCTGCTCCGGCCTGAGCGTGGGTCTGCGCCATTTTAGCGAGTAATTCCAGGGTGGCGTCGTTCAGGATTTTTCCATCTTCCACCAGACCACAATGCCCGTGGTCCGTGTATTCGTCGATACAAACGTCGGTGATCACGATCATTTCCGGAATCGCCGCTTTTATCTCCCGTACCGCGCGTTGAACGATTCCATCCGGATTATAGGCTTCGCTTCCTACTGCGTCCTTTTTGTCCGGAATACCAAACAATATCACCGCTGGAATTCCCAGATCCGCCGCTTCCTGGACGTCCAGGATCATCCGGTCAAGCGAGAAACGAAAAATCCCCGGCATAGAGCTTATCTCGGTTTTCACGTCCTTGCCCTCGCAGACGAAAAGGGGATAAATAAGATCGTTTACGGAAAGGGAAGTCTCCTCCACCATTCGCAAAATGGCGGAATTTTTTCTCAGTCGTCGGGATCGATGGGTTGGAAATGGCATGAGAGCTTAACCTGAAGATTTGAATTTCGTTGAATAATCTATCCGGAAGCGGGCGGGCTTTGAGGATAAAAGAACTTGCAGACGGCTTATATTAGCACAGGAAGGTGGGTCAAACAATTCGGGCCGCGCCGGGTTTTTGACGCAACCGACAGACAAACCGACCTCTAAAAAAACACAAAATAAACAAGTTATTTCAAATAGTTAACAAAATACTTCTAAATTAAAATCTAGCGGTATTGTTTTTGCTTTATTACTTTTATAACAAAAATTTATGGAGGATCTACTCATGAATATCGCGGAAACGACAACGGACCAAGGCTACGAAAAACTGAATGCGGCAATTTTAAAGGCACTTTCTTCTTCCGACGAGGTGAAGCAAATATTGACAGATTTTCAGGAAAAAAACCTGATCGATGAAATCGCCGCGGTCAACCTGGTTTTGAGCCTGGAGGAATTGGAAAGCCTGATCCCGGAGCAAAACGCAAACAGCGCCTCTCTTTAACACTCTAGGAGACGCTCGCCTTTAATTCTTAAAAATCTTGCTGTCGCAGGAAATATATTTTATTTGTCTCATGGGAATGATCAACACTTCGTCCTGAGTGGTCACCTCCAGAACTTCCAGGTCGTCGCTGATATAGTGCTTTTCCGTTTTTTCCAGCTCCAACTCCTGATTATCCACAAAAACAACTTTTAGCTTGTATTGCATGTTCTCTCCCGGGACTTCAATTAATTAGGCAGAACGACGGCCTCGAATTTTTTAGCCAGCGGTTCGTTTAAATAATCTTCCACGTAATTTTTAAGGTAACCCTTCTCGTACAGTTTTTTGTTGGAAAGGTGGGAGTTGATTTTATGCAGGATACGAAACCGTTTGCGGGGAAACTCAGCCTTGAACTCCTCGAAAGATTCGCCGGAGATATCCCGGTAATCGTTGGAGGAGCGTTCCATAATGACCTTGGGAAGATACACCATGGTCTCGTTGGTCAACCGCCGCGCCACGTCGCGGAAAGTCAAAAGGGTTGAGCAGTCGGAATCCCCCCCCAAAGTGGCGTTGGGAACGTAAAGATATCTGGCCCGGTTTTTCCTGAATAATTTGAGAACGCGGTAAACGTTTCCCGCCATCGCCACCGTATCTTTCTTCTCCAATTCGCAGGCGTCGAACGCTTTGAGAATTCGCTTCCGGTTCAAAAAAGCGGTGATGTAGGATTCCGTGTGAATCATTTGAGTGTTGGGCAACTCCGCCTGATAAATAGCTCTGGCCTCGCCGGCCAGAGAGTTCCTGCCAGTCCGCATCAGGGCGCAGGTATCGTCGTCGATATATTTCAAAGCCGTCAGGCATCCCATCCACAACAACACGTTCGGGTTGATCCGGGAAATGGCCTTAGCGTCCTGGGACATGGTGTTGGGTCCAAAGGAATAAAAATTAGCCGAGGTAACCGCCGGACCGTCCAGCACCTTATACACTTGCTCCACAGTCGGCGCATGCGGCATCAATTTTTTTCGCGGCTCGGACAAGGTGATGACGGAAAGCTCGAAATTGATTCGCCCCGGATATTTCTCAGCCAAACGATTGATTCTCTCCGGCTCCGCATAACCCACCGTGAAAAAAATCACGTCCTTGTCGGTGGTATCCAGAAACTCCTCCAACCAGTACATGGCCTTGGGATGAAGAAACAAATCCGTCCACTCCATGTACTCGTTGCCGCCAATGATCCAGGATTCGCCTTTTTTGGTCGGCTGTTTTTTAACTTCGTTCAGAATGAATTCCCAATGCTCTTGGGTGGTGAGGGGGACGGGGAAGGTTTCACGATAGCTGATATCTTTTTCGTAGCAAAAGGCGCATTTGACCGGACAGGTTTTTCCAAGGCTGATGGGGATTTTCCGGTCGTTAATTTCTCTGCGAAAGATTTCGTAAAGTTGCGCCGTATCCTGCGACATGCCATCCTCCGAAATTCCAGAAAAATACGGTCAATAGAAAAGACGATCAACCGCCAAAAAAGAGGCCCGTAAAAATCACCCCCAGGCTTCAAAGGCTTCTTTAAGGGATTTGTCCATTTCTATTTTTTGCCGGTCGCTTTCGTCCAATTCGTCCAGTAAGCTTTTGAGGTGCTCGGCGGCGCAACCCATGTGAGCGATACTCTCCTGGATCAGTTTAAAACCTCCGGCCTTGAGCTTTTTGATCAACTCCTTTAAATGCGCTTCTTCATAGGGGTTGACGGAACTGCACTTTTGAAAGCTTTCGATGGCTTCCTTATATTTTTTGTCCTGATGAAATCCATAACCGCTTTTAAAATATTCCAAGGCCTCGACAACCTGAAAAACGGTGGATAATTTTCGATCACTCATTTTACATCACCCGGTTCAATAAGGGTTAGTTTTCACGCGGTCCCCGCCAAGCTCGTAACGTTCGCCGAATAAGTTAAGCCTACTGGGCCCAGCGTCACGCTGGCCGACGCTTGCCCGGCTGGAACCAAAAAAGGCGGAGCGTTAACTCCGCCTTCCAAGGTATCTTCAATTCCCGATCTAAAAAATACCTAACTGCATTTCCAATGCACAAGCGCTTTTGAAAACTCGCCTCGCGCGCTTGATTCATCCCAAAAAATAATTACGGGCCTTTGGGGCTGTTCTCTTCGTTGCAAGTTCCATGAGGGCATTTTGAATCCATGCACCCGGAGGTAGAAATCAGGACAATCCCCAGAATCAACATCATCACAAACTTCTTCATATAACTCATCTCCCTTTTTAAGTGCTTCTAATTGAAAATATTACAATTCGGAGTAAAAGTCGATTTTTTGTTAATGCTTTTTAACATATTTTAATAACATTTCAATATTTTTTTTGAATTTGCGGCCTTTCCAGCCCATATTACTTACATGGATACTGAAATGTTCCCAAATGCAGAAGAAATCCAAGCCTGCCTCAATACCGTTTCCATCGGCAAAAAGATGGTGGTTATGGAATCCGTAGGTTCCACCAACGATTTTATCAAACGTAAAATCAAAGCCGGAGAACCAGCGGGACTGTGCGTATTGGCGCATCGCCAAACCCATGGCCGAGGGCGGATGGGCCGGTCCTGGATTTCGGAACCCGCCGTAGGCCTTTATTTTTCCATTTACCTGAAGCCTGAATTGAGTCTGGAACACCTTCCCCGCCTCACTCTCATGACCTCGGTGGCCATGGCCCGGGCGATTGACCCGTTCTGCCCTACGCCGTGTCGCCTGAAATGGCCAAACGACTTGTTGATAAACGGTAAGAAGATTTGCGGTATTTTATCGGAATATTGCGCTCCGCCGGACCCGGAAGGGGTGATATTGGGAATCGGCATCAATGTTAACCAGGACGCCGAACGCTTCCCCGCTGAATTTCGCGATACGGCCACTTCGCTCAAAGCGGAAACCGGCGCGACGGTCGACCGGTCGGCTCTCTTCATTGCAATCCTTCAACAACTGGACCGGGAGTACCAAACCTTTCTTTACGAGGGCGAATGCAAACTTGCTCAGGAATGGGAACGCCACAGCGATATGTTGGGACGAGAAATCACCCTGAACCAATCCGGAACCCAATTTCAGGGCGTCGCCAGGGGCCTCGATAAAATGGGGAATTTGATGCTGGAAACTCCGGAAGGCCAACTCATAAGTTTTGACGCGGGCGAGGTCACGTTGAGAACCTGATTTTAAAACGAACCAAAAACCCCCACTCCGATATTAAACCTGGGTCCGTATCTCAAAGTAGAAGCCGTAGGCCAAAGGTGATCCTCTTTGTGGATCAACACGGGATATTGGTAGGAAGAAAGGCCCACCTGCCCCGTTTCGCTTCCCTTCACTTCGCCGGCGATGGTGATGCGGCGATTTTTTTTATAAATGTCCGGGTCCAAATTTTTGTCGACGGTCACGAGAAAGCGTCCCAAAGTTCGGTCGTCAACCTGCGGTTCGTAATAGTAATCCAGCGGCCTTTGCAAAACCTCCAGAACATTTCGCGAGCCTTCGGCGCTTACCTTGATAATCGTCCCACCATAAATCACCGTCCGCCCCTTGTACTTTTCCGGATCACCTAGCAAGTCCGAAAACTCCACCTTGGGAACGCTTTGGCTAACGAGCGGATCTGAAATTACTTTGGCGCAACCGGATAAAACCAGCAAGCAGACCGCCGTCAACAGACCAGTTCCTTTTTTCAAGCAATCTCGCAAGGCGAATGCTCCGTATACTTATCTGGATTAATGGCGATGATGACGGTGGTGGCGGTGGCGAAAATAATAACGGCCGTAACCCAATCCGTAAGAATTCGGGTAGGGATACCACCAGGGTCCGTAATAAAACGAAGGATAATAGGGATAGGAATCGTATTGCGGAGTCTCCGGCCACAAATACAACTCTTCAAGTTCTACCAGCGGGTACAGGTATTCCTTCTCTCCGACCGCACCCAGACGACTGCCGACAATTTTGCCCGCCCCGGTCACGCGCCTGCCTTTAGAGTATATTTCCGGCTCCAGATAGCCTGGCTGCATTAAAATGAACCGCCCGCCGGAATTGTCTCCCTGCCTTGGTTCCCCCGCGCTGTCCAGAGTTTTCTGGATCACCTCGATCTCCACCTGATCGGATTGATTTTGGGTCGCCACAATTTCCCCGCCCCAAATAATCCTCTTGCCCGCATGGTCTCCCGGCGATTGCAATACCTGGCCGAATGTCGTGCCCGCGTCCACCCCTTGGCGAACGGTGGGGGAAATGGCATGCGAACACCCCAGACCGATCAATAAAACCGCTCCAACGAGACCCCGCTTCCAATGAGGCGTCGGAACGCTAAATATCCTGTGTCTTGAGGCGTGGAAGTTTTTGTAAAAATTCATTAAATTCATCGCGGCATTGGCGGGTGAAATCGTCAAAGTTCTGGCCCCCCATCGACCTTGGGGAATAAAATTTGGGCTGAGTCTTCGTCGGCGAACCGGTTTCCAAAAAACGTTGAAAACTTTCCCGGCACTCCTCGACAAACAAGTCGAACTCCGCGTCCATCCCAGGTTGGGGAGAGTATATAGTCGGGCCGCCCGGCGCTCGATTCCGCTTCTTTGGGTTTAACGGTCGGGAGCTTTCTCGTTTCAAAAAATAATCGTAGGTCTGCCGCCGGTCGGCGTCTTTCAAAAAAATATACGCCTCGGCGCCCAGTTTGAACCGGGCGTCTGAATCAATATCCTCAGGAAAACGGTCGGGGTGATGCTTCAAGGCGAATTTCCTGAAACCCCGCTTGATCTCTTCGGAACCTGAAAAGCTCTCGATTTCCAAAAGACGGTAAAGATTATAAGACTGGAGACTGGAAGGAAGTTTCATGGCGTCGATTGAAAAACCCGAAAAATTTTATGCCTGTCTATAAAATTATACACGGTTTATTCCCGTTTCATATAAAATCCACTACATGCTGGAACTTCTAATTATCGCCTATATCCTGCTTGTTTTCATCTTCCCTATTCCCATGCTATCGGTCACTCTGGGCTTGGGAACCGCCTGGCTTTTGTACCGTAAAGCTCAACGCCTGAGCGCGCAACCCAGAGAAGGAAAAAAGGTTTTGGTATTGGCGACCGTCTCCCGCGCGGCCAATCTAGTCCTTGGTTTTTTTTTAAGTTTGAGCATTGCCGCGCTGGTCCATCTGGCGATATTTTCCTTCCGGTATTTGTTGATCTTTAATTTCATTTTTTGCCTGTTCATCTCCGCCCGCTGGTTCGACTTTACCCACGCCATTTTCCGCCATTACGTTTATAAACTCCGCCCCGAACTCCGTAACGATTCCACTCCCGATCATAAACCTTCCCATTTTGTGGTATTCCAAGGATTGAAAAAAAACGCCGGTTCCAGTCCAGAGTCGCTGTATACGGACGCCGGGCTTTTAAACATAAACAGTCAGGCCCTCGTTCTGGAAGGCTCCTTTTTGAATCAATCTTTGCAATGGAATCAGGTTTCCCGCGTTGAAAAAATCAGTTCGGAGAAGATTAAAATCTGGATTCGAGGCGGCCTTCCGCCCTTTTATCCGGAAGCCATAATTATCGTGCTCAAGGAACAGTTTTATCCTTTCAAAAGCCGCCATACCCGCGACCAGATTGCCGTCCAAATTCTGGAAACGGCAAACGCCGGGAAACGGCGCCCGATTTCCGCAAAAGAGACGGCTTGATTCCCCCCGTCCCTAAAGGATAAAATAGATTCCATAAACTCTCCGGCAAGGAAATCCAGGAACAATGGCGGTAAAAGATTATTACAAGGTTTTGGGAGCGGCGCTGAAAGACGCGGCGGGCGCGATCAAAAAAAAATACCGCGCTCTGGCCAAGGAGCACCATCCTGACGCAAACAACGGCGATAAAAAGTCGGAAGAACTTTTTAAAAAAATCACCGAAGCTTACGAAGTCCTCTCCGACGATAAAAAACGCAAAGCTTACGACCGCGAACGCGTCGCCGCCAAATCGCGGCAAAGTTATAGCGGAGGAGGGTCCGCCGGTAACAGCTCCGGCGCCGAAGGCAAATACGGTCCTTACGATCACTCCAGAAGCGGTCCGCGCCAGGATTGGCGGCAACAACAAGACCCCTTTTCCCAATCCAATTTCACCGAGGACGAACCGCCCGATCCCAACATGCCGATGCAGGGATTTGATCTGCAGTTCATGGCGGAACTTCCTCTGGTCACCGTGGCGCTCGGCGGTAAAATTGACTACGCGTATGAAAAATTCGTGCAATGCCCGGAGTGCGAAGGGATGGGAACCGACGACGAGGGCGATTGCCCCGAATGCAAGGGCAAGCGGCAGGTGGTCAAACAGATCGTCCTTGAGGTTGATATCCCGCCGGGGCTGGTCGACAATTACACCTACCGGGTAAAAGACCAGGGAGGCGAAGGGCGAAACGGCGGCCCGCCGGGCGACCTGCTATTGAAAATCACTCCTCAGCCCCACCCCACCATGAAACGAATCAAAAACGATATCTACGCGCAGGTGAACATTTCCCAAAAGCTGGCGGACGAAGGCGGCTCCTTACAAGTACAAACCCTGGATTCCCTTGAGACCATCGAAGTGGAAGACGGCACGTTGACAGGCGAGGAATATCGCCTCGTGGGCAAAGGCGGATGTTTCCCCTGGGACAAAAAACGCGGGGACTTCATCGTCAAGTTTTTTATATTAGAGGATTGATTATGACTCAATGGTACATGCTCACCTTCGTGGGTAAAGATCGTGCGGGGATTGTCGCCAATGTAACTCGCGCTCTATTCGAGGGCGGATGCAATCTTGGCGAGGCCTCCATGGCCCGGCTAGGCGGCAACTTCACCATCATGCTCATGGTGCAGTCGTCCGGAAGCCTCGAAAAATTGAAAGACATGATGGCGCCCATCGCGGAAAAGCAAGGCCTGCGCCTTCATGTGGACGCCATTGAAGGAGAGCTGCATCATCACGAGGAACCCGACGTCCGCATCAGCGTTTACGGCGCAGACCGGGTCGGCGTCGTCGCCGACGTTACCGGAGCGCTGGCCGAGGCGGGACTGAATATTCTCAACCTCGAAACGGACGTTGGAGGAACCTCCGCCGCTCCAATTTACATTGTTTACCTGGATGGAATAGCCGGCAAGGGCGTCGAAAAGCTGGAACAGGCTTTGGAAACGCTTCGCAAAGAAAAAAAGCTGGACGCCAATCTGACCCCCATCGACCCCCTGACCGCGTGACATGGCCGTTCTCGAAGTTCTCGTTTACCCAAACCCTGGATTAAAACAAGTCTCAAAGGCCGTCGAAACTTTCGACGCCGCCCTGCGCGATTTTATCGCCGACTTGAAGGAAACCATGTTGACCGGTCCTCCCAGCGTAGGAATCGCGGCGCCACAGACCGGGCGCCTGGAGCGCATCGTTCTGGTGGACGTCTCCGGCAAACCCAAAACGCCCAATCATGGTTTCATGATCCTTATCAACCCGAATATCACCGGTAGCGAGGGATCCGTTATTGGCCGCGAAGGATGCCTTTCGGTTCCCGATTACACTGGCAACGTCTACCGCGCCGAGAGGATTGCGTTGACCGCTCAGAACGAGTTTGGCCGCACCCACCACTTTAATTTTAGCGGATTCGAAGCCCGGGCGGTCCAGCACGAAATGGACCATTTGGATGGATTACTTTTTCTCGACCGGCTGGTCAGCCGAAGGGATCGGTTCCGAAGAAAGGTATATAAAGCGCCTGCCTCGCAGACGCAGAACTCTTAAGGTAGGACGGGTTTATTCCGGAGTAGCCGCTTTTTCGGGTTCTGCTTTTTCCACCGACTCTTCTTTCTTTGGAGCGGCAGGAGCGACGGAGCGGCACAGCCAGATCGAAGACCAGACGTCCGAGGGAGGATAAGCCGTATCCACCCCATTTTTCAAATCGAACCGCCGAATTTCCGTGTCGGAACAGTCGCTAGTCCAGGTCGAGGCAAAACAACCTTCGGAAAAGGTTGGATCAACGGGAATGGTCGTACCGTTTTTGTCGATCAGGCTTTTGGTTTTATCGACCAGGGTTCCCGCTTCTTTGGAGTCGGGCAACCGCCAATCGTCGTAACCGGCAAATTTGGCTGAATTGATTTCGTCAATGTATTCCTTATTATCTTTCCACAGGAAGAATCTCTTTTTGTCCAACCAGGCGTCGCTTTGCTTCCACATCAGGTTGGCATTGGGATCGGTGACCGTCCCGTCCCCGTTGTCAACCAGGGGATCCTTGGGTTTCGCCGCGGGCTTTTTAGGCGCAGGCTTTTTGGCCGCAGGAGCGGGCGCGGGTTTGGCCTTCGCCTCTCCCTCCGCAGGTTTTGCGACGGGCGCGGGCTTGACCGGCTCTTTCTTTTCTTCGCTCGGCGTTTCCTTATCGCTCATAATAAATCCCTGATCCAAAATCCCTTGCCGATTAAATCTTCTGGTCGTTTTCCTGTTCAAAATGAACCGGACAGTTTTCTAAAATCCGGCTCAACTCGCTTTGCGGGTTGTCCTTCAACTTTCTCAACAAAGAACCCAACTCAGTGGGGGAAAGCTCTTCCAAACGATCGCCAAAAAAACTCCGGTATTCCGCCGCATGCTGTTGGATCCATGCCAGAATCCCAGCGTCGTCCTCCTCGCAGTCGCTATCGCTTTCGGTTCTCTTTTTTTCTAAAAGATTGGTTTGCGAAGTCCTGATGATTTCACAAATCAAATCCTTTTTTAAAGGACTCATAAGAAAAAATTCCCAAACTCACGAAACCCAAAAATAAAGCGGATACTTTATAATCACTTCTTTGACTTGTCAACCCGTTAACGCTTGTCCCTGCAGCGTCCAAAATAAAATAAACCGGACCCGCCTTAACCGCCAGCATCAATGGGTTTACATAAGAATATTTTATTACATTTTCGCAACGGATAAAACCCTATAAAGATTTGATTTTTAAACCTCCACTAAACTCTAGTGGCTCCTTTGGGATCCCATCGGTCCCGCAAACCCTCGCCCAGGAAATTAAAAGACAAAATCGTCAGAAAAATGGCCAGCGAAGGAAACAAGATCAGGTGAGGATAAAATTTAATCGCCGTCCACCCGTCGTTGGCCAAAGTTCCCCAACTGCTCAACGGAGGGCTGACGCCAAGGCCGATAAAACCCAGGGTCGACTCCGCGAGAATGGCCAGGGGGATGCGGAAGCTCAGCGTCACAACGAGGATACCAATGATGTTGGGAAGAATGTCCTGCGTCATGATCCGGATATGCCCCGCCCCCAACGCCCGCGACGCCTCCACAAAAGGAAATTCCTTGAGCCGCAACACTTCGCCTCGGACCAGCCGCGCCACCGTCACCCAACTCACCAGGGTCAGCGCCAAAAAAATGCCCGCCATTCCCCGACCCATGATCACCGTCAGAAGAATGATTAACAACAAATCCGGAAGCGAAAAAACGACGTCCACAATCCGCATCATGTATTGATCGGTCTTTCCTCCCACATAACCGGAAACCGCTCCGTAAATCGTACCGATAATGATCGCCACAAAAGTGGTCGCAAACCCAATGAACAGGGAAATTCTGGCTCCGTAAACGACGCGTGAAAATAAATCCCGACCCAAACGGTCCGTCCCCATCCAATGGTCCACAGTGGGAGCGGAAAGAATGTTCATGGAATCTTGCGCGTCGTAAGCGTAGGGTGCCGTCCATGGCGCGAAACAGGCCGCCACTAAAACGATCAATAAAAATCCTCCGCTCAAACGCGCCGGCCAGGGAAAACGCATTGCAGTCAAGCCCTCACTCTCGGATCGAGTTTCATATAAATCAAGTCCACCATAATATTCGCTAGGACGATCAACACCGCATAAACCAGCGTCACCCCCATGATCAGCGGATAATCCCGGTTCGACACGGCAGTGATGAAAAAATTCCCCATCCCCGGAACAGAAAAAATAAACTCGATCACAAACGAACCGGTGACCAACCCCGCCGCCAGGGGACCCAGAACGGACACGACCGGGGAAATGGAGTTTTTCAACGCGTGTTTCAGCAGGACGGCGCCCTCTCCCAGGCCCTTGGCCCGCGCGGTGCGAATGTAATCGGCGGATAAAACTTCCAGCAACGAGTTACGCGTCAGGCGAGCCACATAGCCCGCAAACCCCGCGCCCAGCGCGAAAGCCGGCATCACCACGTGACGCGGTCCCTCCCACAACGCCGGCGGCAACAAATGCAGATAGTGCGACAGGACGAGGACCAGCACAGACCCCAGCACAAAGTTGGGAAGCGAAATCCCCAGCGTCGCTAAAAAAATAACGCCCCGGTCCCACCCGCTGTTGTATTTCCAGGCGGAAAAAATCCCTGCCGGAATCCCAATCCCCAGGCTCACCGCCAAAGCGCATAAGCCCAAAACGGCGGACACGGGAAACGTGTCGGCGATAATGTCCGCGACGTCCCGCCCGACATATTTATACGACGGCCCAAGATCGCCTCGCGCAACTTGTCCGACATACAAAATAAACTGCCGCCACACCGGCTGGTCCAGATGATATTTGGCCTCGATATTGGCGATGATTTCCGGAGGTAGTTTTTTATCGCGGTCGAACGGTCCGCCGGGCACGCTGTGCATGATAAAAAACGTGAGCGCGATCACCACGAACAATACCGGGATCCCCTGTAACAGGCGCTTGATCGTAAAAATCCACATGGTCGGATTTTATCACAGTATGCCCAAGCTCCGTCCAGCGCGGCGGCTTACAAGATTTTTACCGAACACCGGCGGGCTGGTATATAATGACCGTTTGTCCAGTTTCGGGTTGAAGCCCGGCGCCTATAAAAAAAATAATCATAGCCGTGAGCGGCTCTTATGCCGGGCAAGCGCCCGGTGGCAATATTGATTTGCAAACCTAACGTCGCTTTAGCGCTCACCGTATGAGCAACTCCTACTGGGTCCAGCGGCACGCTGGCCAGCGAGTTGCTGAGAACTAAAATATCCAATTAATAAAGATCCCCGTGAAATACTATTCCCTGCGCGAGTTCATAGAACGGTTAGAGTTTGAAAACGAGTTAGTCCGCATCGCGGAACCGGTCTCGCCCGTTCTGGAGATTGCGGAGATCGCCGACCGTGTATCCAAACAACCCGGCGGCGGCAAGGCCCTGCTGTTTGAAAACGTCGAAGGCTCCGACATGCCCGTCCTCATCAATGCCTTTGGCAGTCATAAACGCATAAACGCCGCGTTGGGCGTTCACGATATCGAAGAAATCCCCAAAGAGATAGAACGCTTTATCAAACTGTCCCCGCCGCAATCCTTGTTCGATAAAGTCAAATTACTCCCCATGTTGCTGGAAGCGAGCGCGTTTCCCCCAAAATTGATCGGGGCAAACAAAGCGCCCTGCCAGGAGATCGTTCATCTTGGCGACGACGTCGATTTGAGCCGCATTCCCATCCTGCAATGCTGGCCGAACGACGCCGGACGCTTCATCACCTTCCCAATGGTGATCAATCGCGATTACGAGCGCCGGGTCCGCAACGTCGGCCTCTACCGAATGCAAGTGTTCGACGACAAAACCACCGCCATGCACTGGCATATTCACAAGGACGGCGCGCATTTTTTTCACGAGTACCGGCGCCAGAATAAAATCATGGAAGTGGCCGTCGCCATCGGCGGCGATCCCGCGGCATGCTACTCGGCTTCCGCTCCCCTACCCTACGGGATCGACGAATTTCTGCTCGCGGGATTCATCCGCAAGGCTCCCGTCGAATTGGTCAAATGTAAAACCGTGGAGTTGGAAGTTCCGGCCAGCGCTGAAATCATTCTTGAAGGTTTCATCGACCCCGCCGAGCTTAGAAAAGAAGGCCCCTTTGGGGACCACACGGGTTATTACTCCCAGGACGGCGATTATCCGGTCCTGCATTTAACCGCGATCACGCATCGCAAAGATCCCATCTATCTCACCACCATCGTGGGCAAACCGCCACAGGAGGATTTTTATCTCGGCAACGCCACGGAACGAATCTTCATGCCTCTATTAAAAACCCAGGCGCCGGAAATTGTCGACATGCATATGCCGGTCGAAGGCGTGTTCCACAATTGCGTGATCGTCTCCATCGACAAACGCTATCCCCTGCAGGCGCGCCGCCTGATGAGCGCCTTTTGGGGACTGGGCCAGATGAGTTTCGTCAAAACCATTCTGGTCGTCGACGCCGCAGTCGACGTTAAAAACGTTGAAAGCGTTTTGCGCGTACTGCTGGATACAGTGGACATGGACCGCGACCTGTTTTTTGCCGACGGCGTTCTCGACGTGCTCAACCACGCTTCAGATAATTTTCTGTACGGATCAAAACTGGGAATCGATGCAACGACCAAGATCGAAGGCGAACCCGGCTTTGGCGCGACTATTGAACCGCTGGAAGCGCCTGCCCCGGATATTACCGACTCCGTCGTGAAACAATTTCCTGAAGTCCGGGCCGCGCGCCTTTTGGAATTGCAGGTCAAGCATCCGGTCCTACTGGTCGCCCGCGAAAAAACCGGCCCCTTTCAAACCGCCGAATTCATCCGGAAGTTTTTACAACAAGCTGATTCTAACGGCGTCGCCATTGTTATCGTATTTGAAGGACACGTGGACGTCCAAAACTACTCCGAAGCGATGTGGAAATTTTTCAACAACATCGACCCACGCCGCGATTTTCATTTCCACGACGGGCGATTGGGAATAGACGCTGGGAAAAAGTTTCCCGAAGAAGGTTACAAACAAGAGTGGCCCGACGAAATTGAAATGTCCGAAGAAATAAAAAACCGCGTCGATAAAAAATGGGGCCGCTTATTCCCATGAACCTATCCTTGGAAAAATAATAAACCAACATGGCCCTCGAATATTTAACCATCAAAGGCGCGCGCGAGCACAACCTCCAAAACGTCAACCTGAAACTTCCGCGCAACAGCCTGATCGTCGTCACCGGGTTGAGCGGATCGGGCAAATCATCCCTCGCCTTCGACACAATTTACGCCGAAGGCCAAAGGCGCTATGTCGAGTCCTTGTCCGCCTACGCCCGGCAGTTTCTGGAGTTGATGGAAAAGCCGGACGTCGATTACATCGAGGGTCTGTCTCCAGCGATTTCCATCGAACAAAAAGCCGCCAGCAAAAATCCGCGCTCCACCGTCGGCACAGTCACGGAAGTTTACGACTACCTGCGCCTGCTCTACGCCCGCGTCGGCAGGGTATTTTGCTATAAATGCAAACGGGAAATTTCCTCGCAAACGGTTCAACAAATTGTGGACCGGGTTCTGGCCATCCCTAAAGGGACCAAGCTGATAGTGCTGGCTCCGCTGGCGCGCGACCGCAAGGGGGAATTCAAAAAGGAACTTTTTGAAGCGCGCAAAAAAGGCTTTGTCCGCGCCCGCATCGACGGGGAAACGCGCTCGCTCGACGAAGAAATCAAACTCGACAAGAAATTCAAGCACAGCATCGAAATCGTCGTCG
This sequence comes from Nitrospinaceae bacterium, assembly GCA_029261555.1. Lineage (GTDB taxonomy): Bacteria > Nitrospinota > Nitrospinia > Nitrospinales > JACRGP01 > JAJDBB01. The sequence goes on from JAJDBB010000031.1 coordinate 52,922, forward strand.
ACCGCCTGATCATGAAAGAAAACCTGGACAAGCGCCTCGCCGATTCCGTCGAAACCGCGCTGATACACGGCGAAGGCTCGGCTATCGTTTCCATCCTGGGCGGCAAACCGGATGAAGCGGAGGACCTTTTATTCAGCGAACACTTCGCCTGCAGTTATTGCGGAATCAGCTACCCGGAACTGGAACCGCGCCTGTTCTCCTTCAACAATCCCGCCGGGGCCTGCCCAAAATGCGACGGCTTGGGAAACAAAATGGAAATCGATCCAGAACTGGTGGTTCCGGACAAAAGCCTTTCCATTCGCGCCGGGGCCTTGAAACCCTGGGAGAACAAAACCTCCGTTTACTTCCATCAGATGCTGGAGGCTTTGGAGGTGCAATTCAAGTTCAGCCTGGGAACGGCGTTTGAAAAACTGCCGAAAAAAACGCAGGACATAATTTTGTTCGGCGCCGGGGACCAGCCGGTCCGCTATTTTTATGAAAAGGGCAATCGCAAACATCATTACAACGGAACCTTCGACGGAATCATCCCCGACCTGGAACGGCGCTACAAGGAAACCGATTCCGCCTCGGCCCGCGAGGAAATCTCAAAGTACATGCGCTCCCTGCCCTGCTCCGTTTGCAAGGGAATGCGGTTGCGCAAGGAAGCGGTTTCCGTAAAAATCGGCGATAAAAATATCGTCGAGTTAACCGCCCTGTCCATCCACCAAAATGCGGAATATTTTTCCAACCTGGAATTCAGCGAGCAGGAATTTCACATCGCCCGGCGAATCGTCAAGGAAATCCGCGAGCGCCTGAAATTCCTGGTGGACGTTGGACTGGAATACCTGACGCTCAACCGGACGTCCTCAACGCTTTCCGGAGGCGAAAGCCAACGCATCCGCCTGGCCACGCAAATCGGCTCGCAATTGATGGGTGTGCTCTACGTTCTGGACGAACCCAGCATCGGGCTTCATCAACGCGACAACGACCGCCTGCTTGCCGCGCTCACCCGGCTACGCGATTTGGGCAATACGGTGATCGTGGTGGAGCACGACGAAAAAACCATTCTCGAAGCCGATTATGTCGTAGATATGGGTCCCGGCGCTGGACGGCACGGGGGCGAGGTTGTGTTTTCGGGAACGCCCAAAAAACTACTCAAGGATAAAAAATCCCTCACCGGACAATACCTCTCCGGTCGTCGCAAAATTCCTCTCCCTAAAAAACGCCGGAAGGGAAACGGAACCTGGCTTGAAGTTCAAGGCGCACAACAAAACAATTTAAAAAATATCGACGTTAAAATTCCCCTGGGAACCCTGACCTGCGTCACCGGAGTTTCCGGATCGGGGAAGAGCACGTTGACCATCGATATTTTATACAAATCTCTGGCCCGGCATTTCTGGAGAGCCACGGACAAACCGGGACGCTTCAAAAAAATCCAGGGAATCAATTTTCTGGACAAGGTGATCGACATTGACCAGTCGCCGATCGGCAGAACCCCGCGCTCCAATCCCGCGACCTACACCGGACTGTTCACCCTGATCCGCGACCTGTTCTCGCAGACGCCGGATGCGCGAATGCGCGGCTACAAAGCCGGGCGCTTCAGTTTCAACGTCAAGGGAGGCCGATGCGAGGCGTGCCAGGGAGACGGGATTATCAAGGTGGAGATGCATTTTCTGCCGGACGTTTACGTCACTTGCGAGGTGTGCCAGGGGCGGCGCTTCAACCGCGAAACGCTGGACATCCACTACAAGGGAAAAACCATCCACGAAGTTTTGGAAATGACGGCCGAACAAGCTGAGGAATTTTTTCAAAACATTCCGTCCATCCAGTCCAAGTTGAAGACCATCAACGACGTCGGCCTGAACTACATTCACCTGGGGCAACCGGCCACCACGCTTTCCGGCGGCGAGGCGCAGAGGGTCAAGCTCGCCAAGGAGTTGAGCAAACGCGGCACGGGACAAACCTTGTATATTCTGGACGAGCCGACTACGGGCCTCCATTTCGCCGACATCGAGCATTTACTCGTAGTGCTTGCCAAACTGGTCGACGCGGGAAATTCGGCGATCATCATTGAACACAATCTCGACGTGATCAAAACAGCGGATTACATCATTGACATGGGACCCGAAGGAGGAGACAAGGGCGGCGAGGTACTGGCGGCGGGCACACCGGAGGAAGTGGCGCAGGTCAAGGCGTCCTACACCGGCCAGTATTTGAAAGATTATTTAAAGTAGTCGGGGAAGCACCGGCAATCCAGAAGCGTTGGGTTGCTTCACTTCGTTCGCAATGACGTAATTCCTGCCCCCACGGCGAGTGGCGGTTAATTCTTGGAAGGGGTTTCCAGGCGGGCGATTGCGCGGAACAGTTTCAACTGTGTCGCCTCGAACTCGTCCTCGGAAAGGTCGGCCTTAGCCAGTTTGGCTTCGGCGTCTGCCTTGGCGGCCTCGGCGCGGGTGCGGTCGATTTCATCCAGAAACTCGGCGGTTTCAGCGAGCACGGTCACGCGATTATCGGTGACTTCCATGTAGCCGCCGCTCACCACCATTTGCACGACGTCGTCGCCTTTTTCGTAGGACAAGGGTCCGGATCGAAGCGTGGTGATCAACGGCGCGTGGTCCGCCAGAACGCCCAAGTCCCCGTCTTCTCCGGGAACGTTGACCTGGTCGACTTCCTCGTTGACCACGTTTTTAGCGGGCGTGACTATTGATAGCTGGATTTTATTTTCGGCCATGATTATTTACTCTTACTCTGAAGTTCTTTGGATTTGGCAAAAACCTCTTCGATCCCGCCGACCATGTAAAAAGCCTGCTCGGGCACATCGTCCATTCGCCCTTCGAGAACCTCTTTAAAACCTTCCACCGTATCCTTGACCTTGACGTATTTTCCGGGGGAACCGGTGAACACTTCGGCAACAAAGAAAGGCTGAGAGAGGAACTTCTGGATTTTTCTGGCGCGGGAAACGGCTTGCTTGTCTTCCTCGGACAACTCGTCCATTCCCAAAATGGCGATGATATCCTGCAAATCCTTGTAGCGTTGCAGAACCTGCTGAACGCCGCGGGCCACGTTGTAATGGTCCTCTCCCAAAACCTCAGGATCAAGGATGCGGGAGGTGGAGTCGAGCGGATCGACGGCGGGATAAATTCCCAGCTCGGAGATCCGGCGGTTGAGCACGGTGGTGGCGTCGAGATGCGAAAAAGTGGTCGCCGGCGCCGGATCCGTCAAGTCGTCGGCGGGAACGTAAACCGCCTGGACAGAAGTGATGGAACCTTTTTTGGTCGAGGTGATGCGCTCCTGCAGATTGCCCATTTCCGTCGCCAAAGTAGGCTGGTAGCCAACGGCGGAGGGAATGCGGCCCAACAGGGCGGACACTTCGGAACCGGCCTGCGAGAACCGGAAAATGTTATCGATGAAGAGGAGCACGTCCTTGCCGCCGACGTCGCGGAAATATTCGGCGGTGGTCAGGCCGGTAAGTCCCACGCGCATTCGGGCGCCGGGAGGTTCCGTCATCTGGCCGTAGATAAGCGCGACCTTGTCCAACACGTTGGAGTCTTTCATTTCGTGGTACAGATCGTTGCCTTCGCGGGTTCGCTCGCCCACGCCGGCGAAGACGGAGTAACCCGCGTGCTCGGCGCCGATGTTACGGATCAATTCCATGATGAGAACGGTTTTGCCAACGCCCGCGCCGCCAAACAGGCCGGTCTTGCCGCCTTTCAAATAAGGCTCCAGCAGATCGATGACCTTGATTCCCGTTTCCAACATTTCCACGCCGGTGTCCTGATCTTCCAAAAGCGGAGCGTCCCGGTGAATGCTCCATGATTCCTCAGATTGCACTGGAGGTTTTTTATCGACAGGATCGCCAACGACATTCAAGATGCGTCCCAAAACTTCTTCGCCGACGGGAACCTTGATGGGATCGCCGGTGTCTTCCACCTCCATGCCTCTCACCAACCCGTCCGTGGGATGCATGGCGACGGTGCGGACCGCGCCGTCTCCCAGATGTTGCGCAACCTCGGCGATCAGGTATTCGTTTTCTCCCTCTTTGACGGTGTTGCGTTTGATGCGAAGGGCGTTGTACAACGCCGGGACCTGGCCGCCTTTGAAACTAACGTCGATTACCGGGCCGATTATCTGGGAGATGCTTCCCTTATTCATTCTTCTACTCCTGGCTGGTTGCAGTTATCCTTTGAGGGCTTCGGCCCCGTTCACCACTTCTATCAATTCTTTCGTAATATAAGCCTGTCGCGCTCGGTTATAAAACAGGGTGAGATCGTCGATCATTTCCCCCGCGTTCCGGGTGGCGCTGTCCATCGCCGTCATGCGCGCGCCGTGTTCGCTGGCGGTGGACTCCAGACAGGCCCGGTAAATTTCCACGGCCATGTAACGGCCCAAAAGTGTTTCCAGAATAGACTCTTCGTCCGGCTCATAGATATAATCGACGTCATGCATTTTACCGTCGGAGTCGGTCGCCATGTCTTCCGGAACGATGGGCAGTAATTGCTCCAGAATCACCTCTTGCTGAATGACGGATTTGAATTCGTTATAGACCAGGCTGACTTTATCCACCTTGCCATCGACGAACATTTCAGAAATGAACTTGGCCATTTCGGCGGCTCTCTGGTACTCAAAATCTTTGCCCCAGTTCAGGTACTCGCGCTCGATCTTCAATCCTCTCGAGCGGCAAATGTCCCTTCCCTTTTTGCCCATTGCGACGACGGAAATCTCCTTGCCGGCGTTTTCCTCAACGGCGGCCATCAACCTTTTGAGCACGTTGCCGTTGAACCCGCCGCACAAGCCTTTGTCGGAGGTGACAACGATAAAGAGAACTTTTTTCTCCTCGCGCTGGTTCAATAGCGGATGCAGATCCTTGTTGCACCGGGCGGCGAGGTGATGGAGCACTTCCATCAGCTTGACGGCGTAGGGACGCTCGTTGAGGATCGCCTCCTGGGCCTTGCGAAGCTTGGACGCGGCCACCAGTTTCATCGCCTTGGTGATCTGCTGGGTGTTCTTAACGCTTCCTATTCTTCTTTTTATGTCTCGTAGGTTTGGCATACGCGGCTTTAAAAGATTTCCTTGTATTTGTTGACGGCGTCCTTGAGCTGGCTTTCGATATCGTCGTCCAGTTTTTTGGCCGATTCAATTTTGTCCATAATATCCTTATGCTTTTCCTGAACGTAATTCAAAATCCCCGTGATGAACCGCTGGACGTCTGCGGTGGGAATATCGTCCATCAACCCGCGCACTCCGCAAAAAATCTGGATGACCTGTTCGACAAACGTCAACGGCTTGTACTGTCCCTGTTTCAATAACTCCACCAGCCGTTCGCCGCGCAATAGTTGAGCCTGGGTTGTGGGGTCGAGATCGGACCCGAACTGGGCAAAAGCCGCCAGTTCCCGATACTGGGCAAGGTCCAGACGAAGCTGTCCGGCGACCTGCTTCATCGCCTTGGTCTGAGCGGCGCCGCCGACCCTGGAAACGGACAGACCGACGTTGATCGCCGGGCGTACGCCGGAATAAAACAGGTCGGTTTCCAGAAAAATCTGCCCGTCGGTGATGGAGATGACGTTGGTCGGAATATAAGCCGAAACGTCTCCCGCCTGGGTTTCGATGATCGGCAAGGCCGTGAGCGAACCGGCGCCGAGTTCGTCGCTCACCTTGGCGGAGCGCTCCAGCAAGCGTGAATGCAAGTAGAAAACGTCGCCGGGATACGCCTCGCGTCCCGGAGGCCGACGCAGAAGCAAAGACAGTTGCCGGTAAGCCGCGGCTTGCTTGGATAAATCGTCGTAAACAATGAGTCCGTGCTGTCCGTTGTCGCGGAAATACTCGCCCATGGCGCAACCGGTGTACGGGGCGATATACTGCATGGGAGCCGGGTCGCTCGCGGTAGCGGCCACCACGATGGTGTATTTCATCGCGTCGTTTTGCTCCAACGTTTTAACCACGCGGGCGACGGTGGATCGTTTTTGCCCGACGGCGACGTATACGCAAATAACGTTTTCGGATTTCTGGTTGAGGATGGCGTCGATGGCGACGGCGGTTTTACCCGTTTGCCGGTCGCCGATAATCAATTCGCGCTGTCCGCGTCCGACGGGAATCATCCCGTCGATCGCCTTGATCCCGGTTTGCAAAGGTTCGTGAACGGACTTGCGGTCGATAACGCCGGGCGCGACGCGCTCGATGGGTCCAAATTGTTTCGCGTTGATGGGACCCTTGCCGTCGATAGGCTCGCCGAGACCATTGACCACGCGCCCGACCAGCTCCGGTCCAACAGGAACTTCCATAACGCGATTGGTCCGCTTGACCTCGTCGCCCTCTTTGACGTTGCTGTCGAAACCAAACAAAACGGAACCGATATTATCTTCCTCCAGGTTCAACACCATTCCCATGACGTCGCCCGGAAACTCTAACAGTTCTCCGGCCATGGCGTTTTCCAAGCCGTAGATACGGGCGATGCCGTCTCCGACGGAAATGACCCGACCGGTTTCCTTGAGTTCCACGCTTTCGTCGAAGCCCTGAATTTGTTTTTGTATCAGGGTGCTGATCTCATCGGCGCGCAAATTCACTTAAACAACCTCCTCTTTTTCGATAGCCTGTTTTAGCAAGGCCAGACGGTTTTTGATCGACCCGTCCAAAACCAGGCCTTCAATCTGCAGAACCATCCCGCCTATGAGGGATTCGTCCACTTGAGTTTCCAATAGAATGTCTTTTTTATATATTCGCCCCAGGGACTCCCGCAGTTTCCCGGTTTGCTCGGAGCTTAACTCGCTGGCGGAAGTAACGCCGGCGCGGGCGCGGCCTAATCGCGCGTCCACGACTTTCTCGAAATATTCCCGGATGGGATCGAGAAAAAGTATTTTTTTCCTCTCGGTCAGCAACTGAACGAGGTTGCGAACGGTTTTCTCTACCTGAAAGCGATCGCATAACTCATCGACCATGCCCGCCTTGTTTTCTTGCGGAATGGAAGGGTGGGCGAAAAAGTTTTTTAATTTGGGTTCCGTCCGAAAGGTTTCGCAAAACGAACCCAAACCTTCCAGAGCCTTCGACAACCCGGCGTCGTCGCTTATGGAGTTTGCCAGGGCTACGGCGTAACGTTTTCCAACTATATTTTCCAGCATGCGGTATTGGGTTTCCAAAAAGCCCGCAACGGCGGGCGAATTCTAAATGCGTTAAAAGCAACGGGACGTTATCAGGCCCTCTTTTCCAACTCCTGAATCACTTCCTCGATGGTTTCGTCCACGACGCGTTTTTGTTCCTTTTCGTCCATCGCCTTTTTCAGAATCCTCTCGGTCGAGGCGATGGTGAGAGCGGCGGTGTAGCTTCGAATTTCGCTCAACAATTTGTTCCGGGAAGCCTGGATTTCATGCTCGGCCTCTTTAATCATCTGGCGCACCTTGCCCTGCGTATCCTGCAGGGATTTCTCGGTTTCCTTTTTGGACGAATCATGGGCCAATTGAATAATATCGTTGGCCTTCTCATGAGCGGTTTTCAATTGTCGATCAAAGTCGGCCTTTAACTTTTCGGCGTCCTGATTAATTTTCTCTGCGCCTTCAATGTCGTCGCGAATTTTCTTTTCGCGCGCGTCGAGGATTTCGAGAATCGGCGGAAAGGCGAATTTCTTTAACAGAAACAGCAGGGCGACAAATGAAATCACCGACCAAAAGATCAGGGAACTGAAGACTGAAACTTGCTCAAATTGTGGCATCGTTCGTTGGAATCCGTAAAAGGTTCACTAATCGGGGGAAACCCGGCGCAACGCGCGTCCCCCGTCCCAGGCGCGAAGGCCTTCAGGGCATGATGATAAAGGCGATGACCAGGGCGTAAAGCGCGATAGCTTCTACCAGCGCGAACCCGATCCAACAATATTTGGCCACACGGGCTTCGGCGTTGGGCTGTCGGCCTACGGTCTCAATGGTCTTGGCGAAAATGTAGGCGATCCCGATAGCGGCTCCAAAAAATCCGGCCGCGCACAATCCCATTCCTATATAAGCTGCCGATGTTGCATCCATTCCCTTTTCTCCTGTAAGTAAAGTTAACTAATGTAATTTGATAACGTCGCCAATATAAACGCAGGTCAGCGTGGTAAATATATACGCCTGGATGACGGCGATCGCGATTTCTAGTCCATTAATAATAACGGTGAATCCCAAGGGCAACCAGCCAATCCACATGGGGGCCGAAAGACCAAGCCCGAACAGCACGGCCAAAACCGTATGCCCCGCCGTCATATTGGCAAACAGCCGGACGGACAACGAGATGGGCCGGGCAAGCATGCTTATGATCTCGATGGGAACCATGACGGGTATCATTATTTTCGGCACGCCGGGCGGCACAAGGATCGAGAAAAAATGCCCGCCATGCTTGCTGATACCGATGATTAGTGTCATCACAAAAATGATCACCGCAAAAGTTCCGGTGACTACCAGTTGACTGGTAATGGTGTAGGAACCGGGGATCAACCCGATCAGATTGCAACAAAGAATGAAGAAGAACAGCGTTCCCACGAAATTAAAATACTTCATCCCTTCGTCGCCGATAAATTCCTTGACCATTCCCTTTATGAATTCGAGCGACATTTCCAGCATGCTCTGCAGTTTGCCGGGAATCATGGACGTGCCCTTTTTGCCTACGAGCATGAACAATCCGTAAACCACGGCCATGCCAATCCACATGGCAATGACAGCCTTGTTGATCGACAGGTCCAATCCGCCCAGATGAATATCTACGATGGGGTGAAGCTCAAAATGATGTAGTGGACTTTCTTTCTCTGCCATTAGGGGTTTGAATCCGTTTCGTTGTTATCGTTTTCGTTATTTTCGTTAATAGTTTGCATTGCAGTGCGATACACGCCCAGGCAACCCGCCGCCCCGCCAAAGATAACGCCTAGCGCCAAAAACCAGGGTCGGGTTCCAAATAACCAGTCCAGAGCGTATCCCATACCGGCTCCTATCAAGGTGGCCGCAACCATTTCCGTGCCCAGCCTGGCCGCAAAGCCCATTCCTTGATGAAACCCGTTATCCTGACCCATGAATCCCCATGCTTTTACCCCATTGGGTAAAAAACCGCCCTCTATTTTGAACCATTTCAATAAAAATTATATTGAAACAAAACTGCGGGGGGATTTCAGGAGTCTCTATTAATTGGATACTTCTATTTTCGGCAATTCGCCGCCCTTATAAAGGGCCGCTCACGGCCATGATCCATTTCTAGAGACGCCCTCGGCAAAAGGCGCCAGTCGCCGATGCTAACCATCAATAGGGCAGTTCCCCATGGGTCGCCTCGAACTCTTCCAGCGAAACCATATCAATGGCGTCCCAGGGGCAACCTTCCAAATAGGTGTCCATGGGTCCCGATGAAATGCATTTCTTGCACCCGATGCAGAGCAAGTGGTCCACCTCGACCCGATTAAAAATTTTTGCGTCGGGGTTTTGCACCTCGTACATGCAACTATCCACCGGGCATTCGGTAATGCATATCGGCGAACCGCCGCAACCCGTGCAGGCGTCGTTGATAACGGCCAGAATCTTAGGCTTGCGTTTCCTTTGGACGTTTCTTTTTGTTTTCTCTTTGACTGCCATAAACCTATTCAAAAGAATGAGGTTAAATCATCAAATAAATTGTGAGGGCTTTATATCAAAATCCGCATCAATTTGCAAAAAATACTTTCCAGAGGGAAAGATTCGACGCAAAGCGCCGGGAAGCAGGCCTAAAAATCAAAATTATTTACCTTTTCCATGGCCTGTGTATTAAGATTGAATAAGCTTCAATTGGATTTAACTATTTAGCTATACAACTTAATCATTTTTCAAACCGTCCTCCGTTTATTGGAACGGTTCGACAATATTTTATGGCATTTAAAGACATTCTGGGTCAGGAACTGCCCAAACAAATTTTAAGCAAGGCTCTGAAAAACCAGACGGTCGCCAATTCATACCTGTTTTACGGTCCGGAGAGCGTCGGTAAAAAGCTGTTGGCGCTGGAACTTGCCAAATCCCTGAATTGCGGAGAACCCGGCCCCGGCGGCTCCTGCGGAGCTTGCGTTTCTTGTCAAAAAATCCAGCAAGGAACGCATCCCGACGTATTCCTGTTGGAGCCGTCCAAAAGCAGCCCCACCGTTCGGGAAGGCGCTATCCGCATCGACGACGTTCGCGGTCTGCAAAAAAAACTTGGGTACCTCCCTTACGAGGGGATGTATAAAGTCGCCGTGGTGAACGACGCGGAACTCATGAACCTCCAGGCGGCGAACTCCTTTTTAAAAACATTAGAAGACCCGCCCGGCCAGACCGTGATCATTCTGATCGCCGCCAACCCGTTCAAACTCCTGCCCACCATTGTCTCGCGTTGCCAGGGCGTCAAATTTCATCCCCTGTCCGCGGAGGCGATCAAAAATATTCTTTCAGGACACGAAGACGTTTCGGCGGAAGAACTGGAAACGCGGGCGACGCTTTCCCAGGGACAGGTCGACCGCGCTCTCGACCCCGACTTGCTGGAGACGGCTCAATGCCGGGAGGGGTTGCTGGATATGATCGAAACGGTTTCCTTCAAAAAAATGGACGTGTTGTTTGAATGGACCAAAACCTGGGCCAAAAACTCAGCTCGGCTCCCCACCCTGCTGGATCAATTGACCGTTCTGCTGAGAGATCTGGCTTATGCGAAATCCTGCGGCGATTCCGGCCTGATTAAAAACGCAGATTTGAACGCGCGCCTCCAGGCGGTCGCGGCGAAGAAAAAACTGTCTAGCATTTTGAACATGTTTGAAAACGTCCAGCAAACTCAATTCGCCCTGTCGGGCAACGCCAACGTTCAACTGGCGCTGGAGAATATGCTGTTAAATTTTTGCTCGACTCGTTAACCGGAACAGTCTATTGAAAACCTGCGAACAACAAAAACCGAATTCCGACAGCGAGAGCCGGGAACGTTCAAAATTTTATGTTGGGGTGCGCATTGCCGGACTGAATAAAACCGAACCGTTCGATCCCGACGGGATGGCTTTGAGAGTGGGAGCCGAAGTCGTCGTTGAAACCCCGCAAGGCGAAAAGTGGGGCGTTGCCGCCTCCAACAAAATCGTCAATTTTCGCAAGGATTTAAACAAACCGCTTCCCCGAATCCTGCGCCTGGCGACGGAGGACGACAGAGAAAAACAAACCAACAAAGAATTATTTGAAAAGAGAGCGCGCCAGTTTTGTCTGGATAAGATCGACAAATTGAAATTAAAAATGAATCTGAGCCGCGTGGTCCATCTCCCGGAAACCAGAAAAATTATTTTCTTTTTCACCGCCGAGGGCCGCGTCGATTTCCGGGAACTAGTGAAAGAGCTGGCGCATTTTCTGAAATCAAAAATCGAAATGAAGCAGGTGGGAGTACGCGACGAGGCCCGGGCTATTACCGGACAGGGCATGTGCGGGGAATCGCTTTGTTGCTCCACCTTCCTGAAGGATTTCGCGCCGGTCACGGTGCGCATGGCCAAGGACCAAGGCCTGGCCTTGAATCCCAGCAAAATTTCCGGCGTGTGCGGAAGGTTGATGTGTTGCCTCCAATACGAACACGATAATTACAAAAAACTGGTCAAGGGCCTGCCCAAATACAACAGCCGCATCGAAACTCCCGAAGGACCGGGCCGGGTCGTGAAAAATGATATACTCCGCCAAATGGTCACTGTTCTGCTCGACGATGAAAGCTTCATGACCTATCACATCGACGAACTAAAAAAAGACCGTCCATAATTCCGTCCGCTTTTTAATCCACATATCAATTTTCCTGAAATGAACGAATCTAAGAAAAAATTTTACGTCACCACGCCGATCTATTACGTCAACGACGTGCCGCATATCGGACACGCCTACACCACCATCGCGGCGGACGTCGTGTCCCGCTACAAACGCCTGGACGGTTACGAAGTCTTTTTCCTGACGGGCACGGACGAGCACGGCCAAAAAGTCCACCAGGCCGCGCAACAAAACGGCGTCGATCCGCAAACTCACGTTGACAAACTGCACCAGCGCTTCAAGGACCTCTGGGTCCGATTCAACGTTTCAAACAGCGATTTCATACGCACCACGGAGGCGCGCCACACCCATGTCGTTCAAAATATTTTGCAAACCCTGTTCGACAAGGGAGAAATTTACAA
>JAJDBB010000032.1 GCA_029261555.1 Nitrospinaceae bacterium
CCGCAAAAGAAGCCGACGCCGTTTTGCTCGGCGCCGTGGGCGGACCCAAATGGGAGAGTATCGATTTCTCTCTGCGGCCCGAGAGGGCGCTGTTAGGCTTGCGGTCGAGCTTGGGGCTTTACGCTAACCTTCGCCCCGCCAAGGTTTTCGACGCCTTGGTCGACGCCTCCACCCTGAAACGCGAAGTCGTGGACGGACTCGACTTGCTGGCGGTCCGTGAGTTGACCGGCGGCATCTACTTCGGCCAGCCGCGAGGCGTTGAAACGGACGCCGACGGAAAGCGCAGAGGATTCAATACCCTGGTTTACACGGAAGACGAAATCCGGCGCATCGCTGTCATTGCCTTCGACGTGGCGCGCAAGCGGAACAAAAAAGTCTGTTCGGTCGATAAGGCGAACGTTCTGGAATGCACCGGGTTCTGGCGGGAAATAGTGATCGAGACGCATAAGGATTATGCGGACGTGGAGCTGGAGCATATGTACGTGGACAACTGCGCCATGCAGTTGGTGCGCAACCCAAAACAATTCGACGTCATTCTGACCACCAACATGTTTGGCGACATATTGAGCGACGAGGCGTCGATGCTCACCGGGTCCATCGGTATGTTGCCTTCCGCGAGTCTTGGCGGCAAAAATGGAATGTACGAACCCATCCACGGCAGCGCCCCGGACATTGCCGGCAAGGACTGGGCCAATCCGCTGGCGACCATTCTTTCCGTGGGCATGATGTTCAAGTATTCGCTGGGAATCGAAAAGGCGAACGTCCTTGTAGAGAATGCGGTGGAAGCGGTATTGGGCCAAGGCTACCGGACCCGGGATATCATGTCCGAGGGCCAGACCGAAGTGGGAACCCAGGCCATGGGCGACGCCGTGGTGAAGGAGTTGGAGAGCGCTGAATGTTAAAGAAAAAAGAAAAGTACAACGTCGCCGTGGTCGGCGCTACGGGCGCGGTCGGGTTGCGAATGGTTTCCATTCTGGAGGAAAGAAACTTCCCTGTCGCCAGACTTATTCCGTTGGCTTCGGCCCGCTCGGCGGGAAAGACGGTAAGTTTTCACGGCAAGGATATTACGGTCCAGGAACTGAAGGAAGATTCTTTCAGCGATATCGACATCGCCTTGTTTTCGGCGGGCGGGAGCGTCAGCAAAAAGTTCGCTCCCCTGGCGGCCCAGGCGGGCGCCGTGGCGATCGACAACAGTAGCGCGTTCCGGATGGAAAAGGACGTTCCGTTGGTCGTTCCCGAGGTCAACCCTCACGCGATAGGCGAGGCTCCCGGCATCATCGCGAATCCCAATTGCTCCACCATTCAGATGGTGGTGGCTTTAAAACCGCTTCACGACTTGTTCAAGGTTCGGCGCGTGGTGGTTTCGACCTATCAGTCGGTTTCCGGTTCTGGTCAAAAGGCCATTGAAGAATTGCGCAAACAAAGCCTGGCGGCGCTGGAAGGGCGGGAGATCGAAAAAAACGTCTACCCGCATCAAATCGCTTTCAATTGCCTGCCGCATATCGACGAGTTTCTGGACACGGGATACACCAAGGAAGAAATGAAAATGGTCAACGAGACGCGAAAAATTCTGGAAGATAACGAGATCGAAGTCAGCCCCACGGCGGTGAGAGCGCCGGTGTTTTATTCCCACTCCGAGGCGGTGAATGTGGAAACCGAAAAGGAGATTGACGCCGCCCAGGCGCGGGAGGCCATGGCGGATTTTCCGGGAATCAAAATTGTAGATTCTCCGGGCAAAAACGAATATCCCCTGGCCGTCGATGGAACGGATAAAGACGCGGTTTTTGTGGGCAGAATCCGCGACGACCTGTCCACGCGCAACGCGGTGAATTTCTGGGTCGTAGCGGATAATTTGCGCAAGGGCGCGGCGCTCAACGCCGTGCAGATCGCCGAACTGCTTTTGCAGAGAACAAACCCTTCTTGAGGGGCGTCTGCGCCAGAAGCGGACCCCGGTTCTGCTTGACAAGCGCGGCCCTGTAAGTTATATAAATAGCTGTATTTAATAGATTTTAACCCGCCAAAGGGCGTCCTGAATCCCCCCGCCCCGGAGGACAGCATGCAACAGGAATTTTATCCAGGGAACCCCGAGCAAAATCCTCAACAGCCATCCCAGCAGCCCGCAACTAATTTCGACGTCGAGGAATTTAAAAAACTTCTCGAAGTGGCCGCCCATGAACGCAAAAATCTGCAAATGCTGGTCGAGTTTTTCGAAAAAAAATCCGATGACTTCGATCAGCGAAAAATATTTTTTGAAAAAATCAGCGAGCAGGTTCCCGACGCCCTGGAAAAACTGGAAGGACTCAACGCCCGCTTGGAGGAAATAAAAACCTTCGACGTCCGGGTCAAGGATTTTCAGCGATTGTCCAAGGAACTGGACTCCCAATTTCAGAACCTGAAAAGAGACCAGGACAACCTGCACTTGCTCCACGAACATATCGATCACAAAACCAAGGCGCTGGATCAGCAAAAGGGCTTGGTCGAAAAGGCCAATGAAGACGCAGGCCGGCTCAACGTCCTGGTATGGGACATGGATTCCAAAATGAAGAAGCTCCGCGAGGAGACGCGTCTGATTAAGAACACAGACAAAAACGTCAATCGGCTGGAGTCTATGCTCGGCGATATTTCCACGAAGATAGAGGACGTGACCGAGTTCAAGGAGTTGATGAAAACAGGATCGGCGGCGATGGGTGACATGAAGTCCTCCATGAAGGACCTGGATAAAAAGCTGGACAGGCTTCGCGAAGAGAAGTCGATGATCGACGACGTTTCAAGCAAGACGGCGGATTTAACCGCCGTCCTCGATCATGTGCGGGAAGACAATGAAAAACTGTTGGGTCAGCATCAAATCATCAACGAGACTCAGGAAACCCTGAAACACGTTGCGGGCGAAATCAACGATTTGAAGGTCGAGTCAAAAAACCTTTCGGTTAAAAACGAAATGATTCGCAGTATCAGCGCCCGCCTGAGGGATCTTGACGCGTTGGGCGTAGACGTTGAAACGCGGATCGCAAAGATTCAAGAAGATCGCGGGGCGATTGACAAGACTGAAGAAAAAATCAACCGCCTGAATACGTTTCTCATCGACAATCTCAGCAACAAGATGAAGATTCTCAAGGACGAGATGCGGTTGATCGATCTGGCCGATGAAATAATGACCCGCTTTAACGCCATGGCCGAGGAGGCGGAAAAGAAAGTCGAAAACTTTGAAGCCGAAATGAGGAAAGCCGATTCGGTGACGGAGACCATTAAGAAGAACCAGGAGTTGAATGAAATCACGCGCCAGCAAATGGAAGACATTGCGCGCAAACAGCAGTTGGTCGATCAGGTTGACAAAAAGATAAACGACCTGAGCTCTACGGTCATAAGCCTCGACGTGAAAATGGAAACCCAGATGCAACGCAAGGCGATGATCGAGAAAATGGAAAAGAAGATGGACGGCCTGGATTTCTTTATCGAGGAAGCCAATATCAAAATCGTCAACGTCACCAAGAAAATCGATTTTCTGGAAAAGATCGACCAAAAACTGGACTCCCTGAATTCCATGTCCAATTCCTTCGAGGAAAAAATCCTCGACCTTACCAAGGAAAAGGTAGGGATCGACGATCAGGAAAGGCGGATGAACAACCTGTCTTCGAATATGAGCGTCATGGAAATCGAGTTGCGTTCCAAGTTTAAAGAGCTGGCCGAAGCCAGGGAAGAGACCGATAAGCTGGACCGGGTTCGCGAAAACCTGAGCCAGTTGCTGGGTAACTTTGAAAACAAACTGGAAGAGGTTGGCAAGGAATACGAGCGCGTAGAGTCGACGGAGAAAAAATTGGGCGACCTGGACGGATTTTTAAAGGATCTTAAAAATCGCCAGGAGTCCCTGGAAGAAAGGGAAGACGATATTTTGCGAGCTGAGAAAAAAATCGGCGAGCTTGGGGGAATGATGGGAAGCCTTGAAAGCCGGATTCAATACGTGAAGGCGGGTGAGGAAAAAGTGCGACAAACGCAACAGGCCCTGGGCGACCTCGAATCAATCATCAACAAGGTCAACGCCGAAAAAGAGCGCATTGATAATGAAAAAGAGGATCTGATTAAAATCAACGTCAACATTGAGAAACTTACTTCCATCATGGAGGAGGCGGAATCCAAAACCGACGCCTTGAATGGGAAAATTCATTTGCTGGACGAGGTGGAAAAGCGGATGAACGCGCTCAACATGATGGTTGAGGACGTCGACGTTAAAATGCGCAACTTAAAAACCGAAGAAGCGACCATCAATCAGGCCGGAGAAAAAATAACCCAGCTTAAGTATCTTCTCGGAGAGATTGATAAGAAAACTCCGGAGCAGGATTGATTTTGCCGCCGGCAACGTAAAGACGGCGTCCAACCCAAATCATATCCATCCTGCATTCCACCGAAGAAATCCCGTTTGTTTAGCATACACTCAACTCAATACGCAGAAAGGGGAACTGGAACATGGCGGAAAAATTATTAGGCGTCATCGGCGGCAGCGGCCTTTATCAGATGAAAGGATTGGAAATCATCGAGCAGGTCGCAGTCAAAACCCCGTTCGGACCGCCTTCGGCGGACGTCGTTATCGGCGAATTGGCCGGAAGCCGGTTGGCGTTCTTGCCTCGCCATGGATTGGGTCACGCCATTCCGCCTTCAGAGATAAATTTCCGCGCAAATATTTTTGCCATGAAAAAATTGGGCGTGGAACACATCATATCTGTTTCTGCCGTTGGCAGTATGAAGGAAGAAATTGTGCCCGGTCATATCGTGATTCCCGACCAGTTCATCGACTGGACCCGCCACCGGGTCAGTTCGTTTTTTACCAACGGCATGGTGGGGCACGTTGGGTTCGCTGATCCTATTTGCCCGCAACTGGCTAAAACCGTCGCTGAGGCGGCGCGCAAAGCCGGGGCCACGGTGCACGAAGGCGGAACCTATATTTGCATCGAAGGCCCGCAGTTTTCCACCCGCGCCGAATCCAACGTCTATCGCTCCTGGGGCGTGGACGTGATCGGGATGACCAACGTCACCGAAGCCAAGCTCGCGCGCGAAGCGGGAATATGCTACGCCACCGTCGCCCTCTCCACGGATTACGATTGCTGGCGCGAAGAGGAAGAGGCGGTGACCTTGGAAGCGGTGTTGGAAGTCATGCATCAAAACGTGGAAACCGCGCAGGCGATTATTAAAGAGGCCGCGCCTCAGGCTATAGCTCTGGATTGCTGTTCCCGCGATGCGGCCAAACACGCCATCGTCACCGACCGGAAGCTCATTCCCAATGCCTTGAAAAAGGAATTGGACGTTTTGTTTGGAGAGTACCTGTGAACACGCAAAAGTCCGAAGCCCTTTTCGCCCAGTCTGGAAAAGTCATTCCCGGAGGCGTGAACAGTCCCGTCCGCGCTTTTAAATCCGTAGGCGGCGGACCCTTGTTCTTCGATAAGGCGTCCGGTTCCAGGGTGTGGGACGTCGACGGCAACGAGTTCATCGACTACGTGGCGTCCTGGGGACCGTTGCTGTTTGGTCACGCCCATCCCAAAATCGTTGAAGCCGTAAAATCAACCGCCGAAAATGGAACCAGTTTTGGCGCCCCCACCGAGCTGGAATTAAAATTGGCTGAAAAAGTTTGCGCCGCATTCCCCTCGATTGAATCCGTGCGCATGGTCAATTCCGGCACCGAAGCGGTGATGAGCGCCATTCGTCTGGCGCGGGCTTTCACCGGCAGAAACAAAATCCTGAAATTCGAAGGCTGTTATCACGGCCACGCCGACAGCATGTTGGTTAAGGCCGGGTCCGGAGTGTTGTCCCTGGGAATCCCAGACAGTCCCGGCGTGCCCGAAGCGCTGGCTAAAGATACCCTGACCCTGCCTTATAACGACGGCGCGGCGGTCAAGGAATTGTTCGACAAAGAAGGGGACGATATTGCCTGCCTCATTGTGGAACCCATTGCCGGTAATATGGGCGTTGTTCCGCCGCAACCAGGTTTTCTGGAACTGTTGCGCGCCGTGACGCAAAAGGCGGGAGCCTTACTGATATTCGACGAGGTGATCACTGGGTTGCGCGTGTCTTTGGGAGGCGCGCAGAAACTGTTTGGCGTGCGACCAGATTTGACCTGTCTTGGAAAAATAATCGGCGGCGGACTTCCCGTAGGCGCCTATGGCGGCAGGCAGGATATTATGGACCGGATCGCTCCCGTCGGAGACGTTTATCAGGCAGGCACGCTTTCGGGAAACCCCCTGGCCATGGCCGCGGGTAACGCCATGCTGGATTTGCTGGGCGATGAAAAGGTGTACGAGGAATTGGAGAAAAAATCCGAGGCGTATTGCCGCGGATTGAAGGAGAATGTGGAGGCCCTGGGAATTCCCGCACGGTTCACGCGAGTGGGTTCGATGTTTTCCATGTTTTTCACCGAGCGGGAGATCGTAGACTTTGCGTCGGTGAAGACCTGCGACCTGGAAATGTTCAAGCGATATTTCCATGCGTTGTTGGAAGAGGGAGTTTACATAGCGCCTTCGCAATTCGAGGCCGGGTTCATGTCCGCGGTCCATACGCAGGAAGATATAGACAAAACGTTGGCCGCCGTGAAAACCGCGCTGGGCCGGGCGAAGATTTAAAAACATCCAAACAGGGATTTGAAATGAGCGAGATCATTGACGTACATGGCCGACAGATATTGGATTCACGCGGCAACCCGACGGTGGAGGTTGACGTTTTTCTGGAAAGCGGAGCCATGGGCCGCGCCTCGGTTCCTTCCGGCGCTTCCACCGGGTCGCGCGAGGCGTTGGAACTGCGCGACGGCGACTCTAAAAAATATATGGGCAAGGGCGTGAGCAAGGCGGTAAAAAACGTCAACGAGAAAATCGCTCTCGAGATTGTTGGCATGGAAGTCGACGAGCAGACCTTTATCGATCAAACCCTGCTGGATCTGGATGGGACCAAAACCAAATCCAAACTCGGCGCCAACGCCATGCTGGGAGTTTCTCTGGCCGTCGCCAAAGCGGCTTCGGCTGAACTGGAACTGCCGCTGTTCAATTACATCGGCGGGGTCAACGCCAAAACGCTTCCCGTGCCGATGATGAACGTTCTGAACGGCGGGGCGCACGCCGACAACAACGTGGACATTCAGGAGTTCATGGTTATGCCGGTGGGAGCGGACAGCTTTTCAACCGCGCTCCGAATGGGAACGGAAATTTTTCACAATCTCAAATCAGTTTTGAAGAAAAAAAACTACAACACCGCAGTCGGAGACGAAGGCGGCTTTGCGCCTGACTTGCGCTCCAACGAGGAAGCCATCGAGATATTGCTGGAGGCGATTAAGAAATCTGGCTACAAGGCGGGCAAGGACGTCTTCCTGGCTCTGGACATTGCCGCCAGCGAATTGTACTCCAACAAGAAATACAATATTAAGGCGGGCAAGAAATCAAAACTTTCCTCCGATGAAATGGTGGATTACATCGTGAGTTTGACCGGTCAATATCCCATCATCAGCGTGGAGGACGGGCTGGCTGAAAACGACTGGACCGGTTGGAAGAACCTGACGGCGCGGATGGAGAACAAGGTGCAAATAGTCGGCGACGATATTTTCGTTACCAACACAGAAATATTATCCCGAGGGATCAGCGAGGAGGCGGCCAATTCTATTTTAATCAAGGTCAACCAGATCGGCACTCTGACCGAAACCTTGAACGCTATTGAGATGGCGAAAAGAGCGCGCTTCACCACCGTTATCTCGCATCGTTCTGGAGAGACCGAGGACGCCACGATTGCGGATATCGCCGTCGCCGTCAATTCGGGGCAGATCAAAACCGGATCCCTGTGCCGTACGGATCGTACCGCAAAGTACAATCAACTTTTGAGAATAGAAGAAGCTCTCGGGTCGATAGCGGAGTACGCCGGGGCGGACGCTTTTTACAACCTTCAAACTTTGTGATTGTGAAAACCCCGACCAAACGTCAACGGTTCCTGGGCCTAGTGTTTGTATTATTTCTGGTCATGGTCCTGGTCGCCGTTTTTAACAAGGACGGCGTTCTCACTGTGTATGAGGTTGAAGAGGAACTGGTCGATTTGAAGAGGAAAAACCAGGCCCTGGATAGCGAGAACCGGGTTTTGGATAAAGAAATAGCGGCTTTGAAATCGCAACCGTACTCCATAGAAAAACTGGCGCGTGAAAAACTCAACCTGGTGAAACCAAACGAAACGGTTTACCAAATCGTGAGGCACGGGCCAAAATTACCTTCCTCCCCACAAGCCCTGCGAAATAACTGAACCTTCTGACCAAGAGCCTGCTCAAGATAGGCGCTCTTAACGGTATTTGATAGTCCCTCCAGGTTTTAACTTATTTTAATAAAATTCCAATAAAGTATTGAATATTTTGAAATAAATGGTAGAGTAAGACCATCCGCTTCAAGTAATATCTAGGTTTTTTAGTGAGAAAAGGGTTCCGGGTTTTGGGATTTCCGGAGCTGTCGATTTTTCTTGTGGAATTGTTATTTGAATCCGTAAAGCTTCAAATGGAACGATTGTTTGTTAAAGGGGAGGATCGTTCCTTCAGTTTTAGAACTGGCCGTATTTTTAAAGCTTTGATTTTTTTATATTAGGAGGGATGGATGACCAAGCAAGATATTATCAATCATGTATCCGCAGAAGCCAGCTTGTCCAGAGCCAAGGCCGAGGAAGCGGTAGAGACGGTAATTGACTTGATTAAAGAGTCTCTGAGTAATGGGGAGTCGGTTATATTACGGCGTTTTGGGACGTTTCAGGTTAAAGCCAAGAGTAAACGCATGGGACGGAATCCGAAAACTGGCGAGGAAGCGGAAATCTCAGCCCGCAAGGTTGTACGGTTTAAATCCGGGAAGCATTTTAAAATCGCCGTGAACGTAGACGAGTAATTCCTGCTGGACTATAAAATCAGCATCGCGTCGCCGTAGCTGTAAAACTTAAACTTTTCTTTAACTGCCATGTCATAAGATTTTGAAATTATTGGTTTTTTTGCGAAACTATTGATGAGCAGGAAGAGAGTTGATTTGGGTAGATGAAAATTTGTCAGCAGGCGTCCTACCGTATTGAATGAGTGGCCCGGATAAATAAAACGATTGGTCCACCCGGACCGGTCCTCCTCCACTGGAAACTCAAAATCAAGTGATTCCAAAACTTTTGTGGTAGTTGTTCCAACCGCGAGAATGCACCTTCCATCTTTTTTCGCCTGGAAAATCTGGTTCCAGGCGTCCGCGGCGACTTTATAAAACTCCCCTTCCATAACATGGTCTTCCGCATATTCGCTGCGCACCGGTTGAAACGTCCCCGGTCCGACGTGTAACGTCAACGTCGCGATATCGATTCCCTGGCTCTTGATTTTTTCAAGGGCCGCATTGGTGAAGTGGAGTCCCGCCGTTGGAGCCGCTACGGCTCCGGCTTCCCTGGCGTAAACGGTCTGATAGCGTTGTCTGTCCTCGTCGGATTTTGCGACGTCGTTTGACTTCAAGTCACGACGGATATAGGGAGGCAGGGGAGGGAAGCCCACACGGTCAAGAATCGTTTTGACGTCCTTGGTCCCCGAAAAACGAAAAACCCCGCGACCGGAAACTTTCTCTTGAAGTTCGCCGACTAAATCTCCATCGTCGAAAAGCAAGCGCGTTCCAATTTTCATTTTACCCAGGCCCTTGACGAGCGCCTCCCAGAGATTGGTTTCGATTTCGCGCACCAGCAGGGCCTCAATGGATTTGCCCGTCTCCTTAAACTTCCCGCATATTTTTGCCGACAAGACCTTTGTGTCGTTGAGAACCATCAGCGGATTGTCATGGAGGTATTCGGTAATATTGCTAAATGAGTCGACGCTAACGTTCCCGGTTTTTCTATCGACAATCATCAGGCGGGAATCCCCCCGTCTGGCCGGTGGGGTTTGCGCGATGAGTTCTTCGGGCAGGGGGAAATCGTAATCGGAAAGTTTTATTGACGGCTTGCCATTCATACTTAAAAAGCTGTTATAATGTTTAAAGTTAACTATCTTTGGGCTTGACCCCATTTGGGGTTTTTTATATTATCTGAACTTGTTTTTTTTTGAGAATATTTTTTTGCCCTAACCGGGAGGATTCATGCGCAACTCTTTAAAGTTCTTGGCTTTGACGCTCGTTTCTATAGGATTGGTCTTTGGCGGCTCCGGTCTGGCGGAGGCCAAAAAAAAGAAGAAAAAAATCCCCAAAAAACCAAGCTATGTGGGCGCAGTTAAATGTAACGGCAGTTGCCACGATCCCTACTATCAAGCGTGGGTAAATTCTCCCCATGGCAAAACCTTTGATCTTCTCAAACCGGGGGAACGCGCCGAAGCGAAAAAGCGCGTCAAACTCGACCCCGATAAGGATTACACCACCACTCCCTTATGCCTGCGCTGTCACACAACGGGCTACAAGCAACGCGGCGGGTTCAAACCGGCGGGTTCCAAAAGTAAGAAGGGCAAGGATACCAGCACTCCGATCGATCCGGAAGAACCTAATAAGGAGCAGGTGGGTTGTGAGATGTGCCATTCCGTGGCGGGCGGGGCGCAGTTCCGCATCGTCATGAAAAACACCAAGGGCGATTTCAAAAAGGCCGAGACGGAAAAATACGGTCAGCGCTGGGATTACTCCAACGTTTGCACTCGGTGCCATACGCATAAACGAACTCCGTTCCAACCGGACGTTCACGATAAATATAAATTCAATTTTGAAGAGCGCAAAAAGAAAGTTCATCAAATTGATAAATACTGGAACGAAGATAACGAGGACCAGAAACTTGAAAAAATCAAAGATCGCAAAAAAGAAGAGGCGCAGTCTGAAAAAACGCCTTTGATCATTGAGGATTTCATAGTTAAAAAAGGCAAGCTTCGATTCAACAAAAAGAAGATGCCTTATAACGCCAAGGATAAATCGTTTAGATATAAGAAATAATTATACTCAAATTGAAATTAGCCTGGTCCTTAGGGGCCAGGCTTTTTTTTTAGCATGCCGTCGAGGCGGTTTAATTTATGAATGAAAAACAGTTTGTGAAAAAAATATTGTGCGTGGGAGCCGGTTACGTCGGCGGACCCACCATGACCATCATCGCCAACCAGTGCCCGGAGTACAAGGTGACGGTAGTGGATATCAACCAGGCCAGAATCGACGCTTGGAATTCGGATCAATTGCCTATTTACGAGCCGGGCCTTAAGGAGCGCGTGATGCAAGCGCGCGGAAAAAATTTATTCTTTAGTACGGAAATCGACAAGGGGATCCATGAGGCGGATATCATTTTCGTTTGCGTAAATACGCCGACCAAAAATTTTGGAGAAGGCGCGGGCAAAGCTTCCGATATGCAGTACATCGAAGCGACCGCTCGCAGGATAAAGGATCAGGCTTTCGGAAAAAAAATCGTCGTCGAAAAAAGCACCATGCCGGTCCGCGCTGCCGAGGCGTTGGAACGAATCCTTCATTCCGGGAATTCTTCCGCAGAATTCGAGGTGCTTTCCAACCCCGAATTTCTGGCCGAGGGCACCGCCATTCGGGATATGGAAAACCCTGACAGGGTTTTGATAGGCTCCAGGGAAACCGCTTCCGGAATCAAGGCGCGCGACGAACTGGTGAAAATTTACGAGCATTGGATTCCCAAGGAGCGCGTGATCACCTCCAATCTGTGGAGCAGCGAGCTTTCCAAATTGACGGCCAACGCTTTTTTGGCTCAACGGATTTCTTCCATCAACAGCATTTCCGCTATCTGTGAGGAAACGCATGCAAGCGTTCGCGAGGTGGGAAATGCCATAGGCAAGGACACGCGGATTGGAGAAAAATTTCTTTTGGCGGGTCCGGGTTTTGGCGGGTCTTGTTTTCGAAAAGACATCGCCAACCTGGTCTATCTGTGCGAAAACTACGGCTTGAAAGAGGTGGCGGAGTTCTGGGACCAAGTCATCAAAATGAACGATTATCAAATGGATCGTTTTTTTAAACGCATTCTTCGGGCGATGTTCAATTCTCTGGTTGGGAAAAAAATAGCCGTTTTGGGGTTTGCCTTTAAACCGGATACCAGCGACACCCGCGACGCGCCGGCGATTATCATTTGCAAAAAATTACTACGCGAACAAGCTCGACTCAGCATTACCGATCCGAAGGCTTTGGAAAACGCAAAACTGGATTTGCAAGGTGTGGAGGGAGACGTGGAGTTTTATGAGGATCCTTACGAGGCGGCGAAAAACGCGCATGCGCTCGTTTTGATCACCGAATGGGAAGAGTATAAAAATCTGGACTATTCGCGGATTTTTAAAAACATGGAAAAACCCGCCTTTGTTTTCGACGGCAGGGGCGTTCTGGATCACAAAAAACTTTTTGATATTGGATTTAATGTTTATCCCGTAGGCCAGTCGGGATTGGAACATTTTTCCCAGGAGTAAAATTTATTCCGGGCGATGGCAAAGGGTGCAATTTCCCATTTGCCGATGCGGCATCACGGGATTTTTCCCAGGGTCCACCATGTGACATTGCAGGCACTGTTTTATGGGCGCGGCTTCATTATGAAACGCAGTTTTTGAAAGCTTTGGCGCGGAAACCAAAAAACCGTAGACGATGGCGCCGGCGATGATCAAGCCTAATATGGTCATCGCCTTGTAAAAATTTATTTCTCCTGATTTTTTTTTCTTTTTTTTTGCCATTCCCGTACCGAGCGAGGTTTATTATAACGTCGCCACCGCCTCCACTTCGATTTTTGCTCCTTTGGGCAAGGCTGCTACCTGAACGCAGGCGCGAGCCGGTTTGGCGTCCGAAAAAAATGTTTCGTAAACGGCGTTCATCCGCGCAAAATTGTTGAGGTCGTCCAGGTAAACCGTGGTTTTCACCACGTGCGCCAGGCTCAGTCCCGCCGCTTCCAAAATAGCTTGCAGGTTTTCCAACGTCCTCTGTGTTTCCTGCTCGATTTTTCCGCTCAGGAAAATTCCGGATTGTGGGTCGAGCGCAATTTGCCCCGACGTGAATAAAAATTCCCCGACCTGCACCGCCTGCTCGTAAGGGCCTATCGCCGTTGGGGCCTTATCCGTTTTGATTGCGCGTCTGTCCATTGTTTGCGTCTTCCAGAGAATGGGCGGCGTTTTCCGCCATTAATTTAATGAATGGGTATGATTTGAGCTCTCGGCCCACATGAGAAAGAACCATGCGGTGAGTGATATATTCTAACTCTTCTTCCACCGCTCTGGGGAATTTCAACCGCTCCAGAATTTTCAGGTCGGAGGAAAGCAGTTTTTTTAAATAGTTTAAGGTTCCTTTTTGAAAGCGGATTTCCTGTGGGTTTTGATCGATGCAAACCGGACAGACAATGCCGCCCTTGAAACAACTGAATCCGATCCATCCGTTAATGGGTTCCTTGCGGCACACCACGCATTGGCCAAGGGAGGGAGAATATCCCAACAACGCCAACAAACGCAATTCAAAAACCCGTCGCAAAGGTTCCAGCCGGCTTTGATTTTCCACGCATTGAAGCGCCGACAAAAAAAACTCAAACAATTTTGTCTGGCAATCGCCCTCGCGAATCGTGACGTCCATTAACTCCAAAAAATAAACGGCGGTATATAGCTTTTCCGGGTTTTCTCTAACGGACTGAAAAGAAGTCAGGATATCGCAATGATTCAATCGATAGAGTTCCTGATTCTCCTTTCCAAAATAGATCAGGTTGATGTGCGATAAGGGTTCCAGAGCCGCGCCAAACCTGCTCTTGATGCGCCTCGCGGCTTTTGCGACGCATTTGATCTTGCCGAAATTTTCAGTATAGAACGTCGTTAACTTGTCGGTTTCCGACAAATTGATGCTTCTTAAAACGATGGCCTTGGTTCTAAACAGGGCCATTGTCCACTTCCTCCAGGTTGAGTAAAAACTCTTTTAAATGGACACCGCCCGTATAGCCTCCCAGGGTTCCATTTTTTTGCACGATGCGGTGACAGGGGACGATAATGGGAATAGGATTTTTTCCGTTGGCGTTTCCCACGGCTCGGCAGGCGGCAGGATTTCCCACCGATCGAGCTAGCCAGGAATAGTCCCGCGTGGTTCCATGAGGAACGTTCCTTAATTTTTGCCAAACTCCTTTTTGAAACTCTGTTCCCAAAATAAAATCAAGCGGCGTAGAAAAAACTTTCAGCTTGCCGGAAAAATAAGCCTCCAATTCTTTTTGATATGGCTTCAGGCTCTTCGGAGATTTTTCCGGCCTGCGCAAAAATGTTTGCTCCAGAATGTTTGCAAACGCGGACTCGGATTCAATAATTGTTGTGATCCAGCAAACGCCTTTTGGAGTGGCGGCAATTCCCATCTGTCCCAGAGGAGTTTTAAAAGTCGTATAACAAAGCGCTTTTTGAAGGGGCTTGGATAAGGTCGGTTTTGACTGTCTGGGTTTCATTATTTAAAAAGCTCCACTAAAAACAAACTGAGGGCGGGGATATAGGTTATCAATAACAACCCCGCCAAACGCAAACCTAAAAACGGGAGGACGGCCCGGTACAATCTTAATACGGGTTCGCCAAAGCGCGAGCTGGAAATAAAAAGATTGATTCCCACGGGAGGCGTCGAATAGCCGATTTCCAGATTTGTTAAAAAAATGATTCCCAGGTGAACCATGTTGATCCCAAAACTTTCGGCGATAGGAACGATGAGGGGAACCACGACGATGATGGCGGAAAAGACGTCCATCATGCAACCCACCAGCAGAAGAAAGATATTGAGCAAAATCAAAAATGTTAGCGGGTTCTGGATATAAGTTTTCAGAAAGTCCAACAGTTGCATGGGGATTTGTTCGTCGATCAAATAACTTGTGAAACCCATGGCCGCTCCCAGAATGATAATGATGGTTCCCACCAATACCATGCTTTCCCGCATCAACCGGGGAAGATCGCGGACGGGGTCCACGTCCTTATAAATCGCGCATTCGACAAATACGACATAAACGGCGGTTACTGCGGCGGCCTCCGTGACTGTAAAGAAACCGCCATAGATACCTATTAGAATAATTGCCGGCATGGGAATTTCCCAGAGGGACTCCCTGATTGCCGCGACCGCATTTTCAATTTCAAATCCTCGGCCTTTTACCGAGTCTGTTGGGCTTCGCCATGCGCTGTAACTGCCCAGTATAAAAATCATCAACATTCCCGGAACAAGTCCCGCCAAAAACAAATGGTCGACGTTGACCTGCGCCACCAGACCGTACAAAATTAGAGGCAGGGAAGGCGGGAAGAGGAGTCCCAGACTGCCCGAGGAAGTTACCAGTCCTAGGCTGAAATTTTTGGAATACATTTCCTTCATCATAAGAGGGAAGAGTAGACCGCCGAGCGCGATAATCGTTACGCCCGATGCGCCGGTGAAGGCGGTGAAGAAAGCGGAAGCGGTTAAAACGACCAGAGGCACTCCGCCCCGGACGCCGCCCAAAAAAGCCTGAGACAGGCGCGTCAAACGTTCCGGGGTTTTCGCCTCCGCGAGGACGAAGCCCGCAAAGGTGAACAGAGGAATGGCGATCAGAGTCGGTGCGCTGGCCACGCGATAAAGTTCGATGAATATGGCCGCTAGGTCAATTTCCGCAATGTAAAAGGCGAGGGCGCCGGAAAGTCCGATGACGGCAAACAGGGGAACTCCTGACAAGGCGAGCAGAATGATTCCGAAAACGATGAGGGCTGTCATGAACAGGGCGAGCTTTCGCGAGAGAAAACTTTTAAAAAATATCGCAGGCTGATGACCGCAAAGGCGTAGGGGAGAACGGATTGAAACGCCCAGGCCGGAATGTTCAGAAAAAGTTTTGCTCCGCCCTCGTATTCAAACTGGACAAAGGACCAGGCCGCATAGGCCAGCAGGCCGCTGATGATGGCCGAAACGGCGTTAACTGTACGAGCCAGAAACGGTTTCCATCGCTCGGAGAGAAAATTTGGAATAAAGGAAATGGAGATATGCTTGTTCTCCCGAACCGCCAGGGAGGCGCCCAAAAACCCCACCCAGAGAACCAATTGCCGCAAAAGGATATCCGCCCATAGTATTCCCAGATCAAAAAAATTCCGCAGGATAACCTGACCAAATGAAAGTAAAATCATGGCGGACAGGAACAGGACAATCAGCCCGTTTTCCACTTTGGCGAGACCGGCGTCCAGACGTTTTACGATTTTCATGGGAATGACACAGGGTGGGAATTGATGGACTGATTGATATCCCTGGAGCCGGAAGCCAAGCCGCGTTTTCGGGATTTTGAACAGGCAGTCGTGTATAATGCTACCGTTAAAGGCTACACGAATGGGATGGGAATTTCAAACCCCATGGCCCTGTTTCAACAATTCCCCAAAACTTTAAGCGGTTTAAATGCTTCAGGATTCCGTCGTCCGCATCCGGACTCAAAAACAAATTTTTAAAGGGGCCGTTCTTTTACTTGGCGCATTTTTTATTTTGGCGGCGAGCGTCGGTAAGGAATCCAAAAATGGAGACATGGCGTTTTTCCCCGCCGGAGAATTTATGATGGGGAGCCCGGAAGGAAGAGGACAAAAAGACGAGCGTCCCCTTCATAAGGTAAAATTAGACGCTTTTTATTTGGACCGATATGAAGTTTCTGGAAAAAATTTCGAGGAATTCATCAAAACCAACGCGAAACAACATCCCACCATTACCGGTTGGTATGACAGGGATATTCGGCCCGACATGGCGAATAAACCCGTTATAGCGACGACCTGGAAGCGTTGCGGGGACTATTGTTCGTGGAGAGAGAAACGCTTGCCTACGGAGGCAGAATGGGAGCGGGCGGCCGCCGGACAGGAGGGCAGGTTGTACCCTTGGGGCGACCAGCCCCCAGACGCCGTGCGGGCAAATTTTAACAAGTGTTGCTTTATTATGAAGGGAAATGTTTTGGCCGGTATATTCGACTTTCCTGGAGGGCAAACTCCAGAAGGCGTTTATAATCTAGCGGGAAATATCGCCGAATGGGTTTTCGATTGGTACGATCCAAAGTATTATCAAAAGTCGCCGCTCGAAAACCCCAGGGGACCTCAAAAGGGCAAATACCATGTTGTTCGGGGTGGAGCTTGGAACAGTTTGTCGAATTATATGCGTAGCGCCGATCGATATGGCTACAACGACGGCCAGGATTTTTATGGTATCGGTTGTCGATGTGCCCGGAGCGCCTTATAGCGGCGCAATTCAAACAACCAAAATTTAGGAAACCACTCAAGGCCGATGGAAGAAATAGATAAAAGAATTGATCTACTTATCAAAGACAAGCTACAAGAAAAGTTGCAGGAAAACTCCGTGCGGGGAGGAAAAATAAACGTTCGTTACACTACCAGCAATAAAAAAAATACTCCGGAACGGTTGAACGATTTGTTCAAGTGTCATGAAAAAACGATTCGCGATAGTGTGAGAGGCGTTTTGGAAATTGAAAAAATGATTCGTATGAAATATCGAGTTCCTCTGAATGAAGAAAGAAAAATCACACTGACAGCTTATCTCGAAATGGAAATGCAGTTGATCTTTGTTAAATTTGTTAAGAAATTTGGGTTCGAGTTTAAAAACCTTGGCCTTGAGGAAGATTTAAAAAATGGAATTGAGGAAAACCGCGTAAAGACCAGTCAAAACCTGTTAACGCAAATCCAAAAACTTTCCGATTATTTGAACCGCGAGTTCTCCGAAGTCGACGTCCTGACGCCAAGCCAGATCAGCAAGCTTTATGTGATGGAAGAAAAGGTCCTGTCTGAAATGGGCCTTATTATACCGTTACAGCATATGAATTTGTATTTCGAGGAAAACGCCGGAAACCAAACCTATCGTAAAGTTTTCGACAACATCCAAACAGCTTTTAGGGATACCTGTCGAATCAGCAAGGATAGGGAAAAGCCGGGAGGCGACCTGATTTCCGTGGAAGCCCGCAAGGCCAAAAAATTAAACGTGGCGCGCGCCTATAGGTTGATAAAGGACTTGATGATTAATGTGAAATCCTTGTTGGATCAATTGCCGCTTGCGCCGGAACGGCGAAACCTGGAAATGGCCGATAAATATTGGCAGGGAATCCAAAGCCTGTTCGACGATTTTCCAGAACATAAAAATATTCTTGATAGTATTCAGCCTCTATACGAGACGGTGACGGGTAAAAATTAGTATGACGGATCGCCCGAATCGAATTTTTTTGACGGCTGCGGGACTAATCTTGATCCTGTGTATATTTTTTGGAGGATGCACATTCAATTTTAATCTGAGTTCAGGAGCAGCCCCCTTTAAGGAAACTGTGGTTTCCGGAGAGGGAGAGAACAAGGTGTTGTTGATTCCCATCGAGGGAACGATATCCAGCCTGGATAAAAAATCCTTTTTGGGCGGAACCGCTCCCAGTTTTGTCGAAACTGTCCGCGAAACGCTGGCGAAGGCGGAGCGGGATTCCTCAATCAAGGCCGTCTGGCTTCGCGTCAACAGTCCTGGCGGCACCGTTACCGCCAGCGATCTGGTTTATCACGAGTTGTTAAGGTTCAAGGAGAAAAGCCGTTTAAAAATTTATGTTTCCATAATGGATTTGGCCGCTTCCGGCGCCTACTATATTGCAATGGCGGGCGATCAAATCCTCGCCCATCCAACTTCTCTGGTGGGGAGCGTTGGCGTGATCGCCTTGAAGGTAAATATGGAAGGTTTGTTGGAGAAGATTGGCGTTGATTTTGAGGTCGTCAAGTCCGGCGATAAAAAGGATTTTTTATCTCCCTGGAGGCCCTTCACTGAAACGGAAAAAAAATTATTTCAGGAGACGATTGATTCGTTTCACGAGCGTTTTGTTAATATAATCGCAGAGAACCGGGATGGACTGGAGGTTGCGGACGTTCGAGAATTTGCCGATGGAAGAATTCTAACGGCAGAGCAGGCCAAGGAAAAAAATCTTATAGATGGGATCGCTTATTTGGACGAAGTTCAAAAAATGATAGAGACCGATCTCGGCGGCGAAATAAAAGTGGTCTCGTATTATCGCCCCGGTCGGCGAAAATCGAATCTCTATTCAAATGTTCCAGAAAAACCCGCGCTGAATATTTTTAACATTCAGGCGAATTTTTTTCCCGGCGACGAGGGGCCGCAATTCATGTATCTCTGGCTTCCTTGACCCCCGTTCCGTTTGCAGGGAAATTATTGGAGCGCTTGTGGAACGAGGCTCCGCCTGTTGACGCCTCCTGGAAAATACAATGAAATATTTCGATAAAAAATTGAATATTTTGCTGGCTGAAGACGACGAAGACGACGTTCTCTTGATAAAGGAGTTGATCCGGGAAGGAATCGATTCGCCTGAATTGAATATCAACGTCGTTAATTCCCAGGAGGATATTGTCGCCAAACTGAACGGAGAAAATTACAATATTCTTCTGCTTGATTTTCGCCTGGGAAAGGAAAACGGTCTGGACATTCTTCGTCATATTTCGGCGAACGGGATTTCCGTGCCCACCATCGTTCTTACGGGGCAAGGCGACCAGGAGATTGCCGTTGAGGCGATGAAATCCGGAGCGACCGATTACTTGAACAAGTCCAAGCTCTCCGTCGAGACTCTGAGTCAATCCATTCGCCACGGACTTAAATTATACGATGAAGAGGGACAGCGACTGGAGGTTGAGTCGACCTTACGCAATCAGGAGAAAATTCTTCAAGGAGTCGCGGAAGCTTCTAACAAACTGTTGACAGTTAACGATCACTTTACCGCCGTCAATGAAGCTCTGGCCATTCTGGGACGAATTCTGGAAATGGACAGGGTTTGTATTTTTCAGCACCACGTTCTTTCCGGCTCGCAAAAAAAAGGTTTGATCAATAATTATTCATGGATCAAAAATAGCAGGGTCAAGGATTCCGACGAATTTCGAAAGTTTTTATACAGCGAATTGGGGAATCCAGATTGGTTCGACTCTCTGTCCCGGGGCAACTCCGTTTGCTGTAATGTTGAGGAACTATCCGCTACCTCCGGTGAGAAAATAAAAACTGCAGGCGTGCGTTCTTTATTATTATTTCCAATCATTATTGATGCGGCTTATTGGGGCGCCATCGGGTTTTTCAATTTCCAATTGCAAAGAAACTGGAGTTCGATGGAAATTTCAACCTTGAAAGCCTGCGCCGCAAATTTTGGCGGAAAAATCAAGGCGCATTTGGACAATCAGTCGTTTCAATCCATTGTTGAAGGGACGTCCTCCAGAGTTGGAGACGAATTTTTTAAATCGCTGGTGTACCATCTAGCGACTGCGTTTCCCGTGAAATATTCGTTTATTGTTGAATACTTGGAATACGATCCTTCGTTTTGTCGCGTGATTGCTGGGTGGGAAGGGGATCGGTTTTCCACCTGCCGCCAATTTTCAAATTTGGGCGACCCTTGCGAAGAGGTGATGGCCGGAATGCTTTGTTATTATCCGGAGAAGGTTTGTGAGTTTTTTCCCAATGCCGAGTTTGTTACCGAGCGCAAGGCCGAAAGTTTTTCCGCGGTTCCTTTTTTTGATTCTTCCATGAAAATTTTGGGACACCTGGCGGTTATGGACGAAAAGCCATTACTTGATAAACAAAGGACGCAGGATATCCTGAAAATATTTGCCGGTCGAGCCGGCGCAGAAATGGAACGTAAGAGGGCGGAGGACACGATAAAAAGTATGGCCTATTACGATTCGCTCACCAACTTGCCTAACCGAGTGCTGCTCAACGACCGAATTTCGCTCGCCATTGCCAATGCGGAACGAAACAAAGGGAAGCTAGCCGTTTTGTTTTTGGATTTTGATCACTTCAAAGAGGTCAACGACGTCCATGGTCATGCGGTGGGAGACCTTTTATTGGTGGAGGCTTCCCGGCGCCTGAAGGCTTGCCTGCGGGACGCCGATACGCTGGCGCGTCTCGGCGGCGACGAATTTATTCTTTTACAGCCCCAGGTTAATAATTTCCACGACGCCTTTCGATTGGCGGAAAAACTAAAAAACGTGCTGTCAGAACCTATCGAGGTCAATAAGCTCAAATTGAATATTACCCTTAGTATGGGAATCGCCATTTACCCGGACGACGGCGGCGACCCGAAATCTCTTATTAAAAGCGCCGATCTGGCAATGTATCAGGCCAAAGAGAAAGGTCGAAACAATTATTGTCTGGCCTCAAAAATGGAAGTCTCCGATGCCTGAGACGGCCGCGCCTCTCATTTTGTCGATCAATATCGGCCTCCCGCGCAAGATTGAATTGGATAGCGGCAATAGCCTGTCTTCCGGAATTATTAAAACTCCTGTTACAGGGAAAATCTATTTGGAAGAGGACAGGTTTCAAGGCGACGGCTGTCAGGCGACCCGAATCCATGGCGGTGGAGACAAGGCCGTGTGCGGCTACTTCTCCAAACATTATCCTTTTTGGGAAAACGAGCTGTCCAGAAAAATTGAGTTTGGGGCTTTTGGCGAGAACCTGACTATTTCCGAACTTGATGAGAAAACGACGTTTATTGGAGACGTCTATGGATTGGGGAAGGCAAAAATACAATGCACCCAACCCCGGCAACCTTGTTCTACTTTGAATAAAATTTTTGGCCTCAAGGAGATGGCCTGTAAAATTCAAACGCGGGGGTATTCAGGTTTGTATTTTCGCGTTGTTCAAACGGGATGGGTGGAACCCTGTAGCAAACTTGAGCTGTTGGAAAAAGGAAATGAAAAGTTTTCAGTGGAAACCGCCAATCAATTGATGCACGGCGATCAAACTAGGGAATGGGGTACAATCCAAAAAATAATCGAGTACCCGCCGCTTTCCGACGATTGGCGAAAGCATTTTCAGAAAAAACTCGCAAAATCTGGGAAATTTTGAAAGCGAATCGCCTCCATTAACTTCCGATGATGAATATCTCCCAAGACTCTGATCCGTCAGAAAATACCGCCAGCCGTGAAAGCTGGCTTTCGTATTGCCAGAACGGCGTTTTTCACGGCGATCTTGATGGAGGATTGAAGGCGGCCCTTTGGGGTTACCTCGCGGACCTCGGAATTTGCGTTGAGTTGGATAGCGGTCTATGGTCCGTTCCCGGAATTGATCTATCAAACGCTCCTTCTGAAATTGCAGGCGACCTTGAGGAGAAGTTGAAGCGGGCCGTCAAAACGGAAAAAGGTTTTGCGCTGAAACATTTTTTAGCGGGACATGAAGACGAGGAGAAAAGATCTTCGGTCATTCCCAAGAGACCGGGGTTTGCTTCGCCTCCAAGGCCGCATGCCGCCGGGGAATCTTTGAAACCCAAAAGGCCGGCGCACGATCTGAGTAACTTGCAAATTGTGAAAAAAGTGGGTCGGCAGATGGAATCGTTTCTGGATCAGGAAAAACAATTTTTTGAGCAAGTATTGGGTCCGTCCGTTAGCAGGAAGGACGCGCAGGTTTTATTTAATTATGTGATCTCCAGAACCCGCCAAAAGGTTGAACCTCAAAAATGGGTCCAGTTAAGCCGCAGACGTCACAAATAAATCCTTAAAATTCCTATGAGCCAAAAGCATCTATTAGTCGTAGGCGGCGGACCCGGAGGGTATGCCGCCGCCTTTTTAGCCGCCGATTCCGGTATGACGGTTACTTTGGCGGACGATGAAAAGAGTCCCGGCGGCGTTTGTTTGCATCACGGCTGTATTCCTTCTAAAACCTTGCTACACCTTGCCAAATTGATCCGGGAAACGCGTGACGCTAAATCCTGGGGACTGGATTTCGGCGAGCCTCGAATCGATCTTTCGGCCCTGAGGAACTGGAAAGGACAAGTGACGGGAGCGATGGGCAAGGGATTGGACATGTTGTCGCGCCAAAGAAAAATATCCCGCCTGCAGGGCAGGGCGCGATTTACAAGCTCCAAATCCGCAGAGGTCCGCGGCCAAACGGTGGACTTCGACGTTGCTATCCTGGCCTCGGGTTCGCGGCCTATTATTCCCGGCGACTGGGCGGCGTTGGATCGAGACCTCTTGATGGATTCTACCTCCGCCTTGCGGTTGGAAGGTATTCCGGAAAAATTATTGATCGTAGGTGGGGGATACATCGGTCTGGAAATGGGCACGGTTTATTCCGCCCTCGGGAGCGGGGTTACCTTGGTGGAAATGACGGAAGGAATTTTACCTGGAGTGGACCGGGATTTGGCGCGACCGGTTTTAAGGCGGATCAAAAATGATTTTCGAGATGTGTATACGAATACAAAAGTGGCCTCTATTTCTAAAGCGGAAGACGGGCTGGAAGTGTCGTTTGAGGGAACGGTTGAACATTCGATCCAAAAATTCGACAGGGCATTGATTGCGGTTGGAAGACAACCTAACAGCGAGGATTTGGGATTAGAAAACACCCAAGTGGAAACCGACGAGCGCGGGTTCGTTATAGTCGACGACCGGCAAAAAACCGCCGACCCATCGATTCTGGCTATTGGAGACCTTACTGGAGGCGCCATGCTGGCGCATAAGGCGTCGCACGAAGCCCATGCGGCTATTCAAACTCTATTGGAGAAACCGGCGGATCGTTCGCGAACCGTTCCCGCCGTGGTGTTTACGGACCCTGAAGTTGCCTGGTGCGGGTTGAACGAAACCGAGGCGGAAAAATCGGGGCGTAAAATTGTCGCGGCAAAATTTCCTTGGAGCGCCTCGGGCCGGGCGTCCACACTGGGGCGTACGGATGGATTGACTAAACTGATATTGGATCCTGAATCCGAAAAAATTCTTGGCGTTGGAATTGTCGGCGTGGGCGCGGGAGAACTGATCGCCCAGGGCGGTCTGGCGGTTGACCAGGGACTTACGGCTAAAGACCTCGCAAATTCCATTGCTCCCCACCCGACGCTTTCGGAAACGCTGATGGAAGCGGCCCAGGCGCATTTAAAAACCAACCCGCATATTTACAAACGAAGATAGCTATTAAAGAAGTTTTTGTTAATTGGATAATTTGCTTTCGGCAACTCGCTGGCCAGCGTGCCGCTGGACCCAATAGACGCCGTTAAACGTCGATTATGTCGTCGTCCTTAGGACGGGACTTGGGCCGGGGAGGGGGGCTGAAAGGGGAGTGGGTTCGGATTTCCACCGAGTCGCCTTGCGTGAAACGGGATTTGTTTTTTCCTTGAAACAGGTTCAATATAAATAACACCGCTCCGGCGATCAGGGCAAATATAAAGAAAGCCATACCAAAGAGAAAAAGAAACAACAAACCGAGAGCGACAAATATTCCCAGGATTATTTTGCTCTTTAAGGGCAATTTAATTTGCCCGTCGACGATTTTAAATTGAATCATAACGGCGCTCCAAGCGTCTAATGTCTATGTCCAGTAAACCTTTTATCATAGTAACCTGTTCCGGTTGCGGAGTCAAAAACCGGGTGAAAAGCTACTCGGCGGAAAAAACTCCTGTGTGCGCCAAATGTGGGAACCGTCTGGTCGATGAAAAGGCCAACGACGCCCATTCCCGATACGGTAAAATGGTGGACGATTTCAACAACCTGCCGGGAATGGGATGGCGTTCTGATAAATAATATTTAAACTTTCAAGCTAAGGAAGAATCTATGGACGAAGTTCAGGTGATCGACCAAATCATGCGGGAAAAGCTCCAGGCGACGCATGTGAAAATCATTGACGAAAGCCATTTGCATCGCGGGCACAAAGCCGCCGGCGGAGGCGGGCATTACCATCTCACCGTGGCGTCTCCAAAGTTTGAGGGAATAAATCTTATTGATAGAAACCGTATGGTGTATCAAGCGCTGGACCAACAAATAACCGGCGTTCCCAAAATGATCCACGCCCTGCAAATTAAAGCCTACGATCCCAAACAATGGGAGGAGAAGTAATAAAGTCGGTAGGTTTATTCGCGGTAAATTTCCAACTCCTCGCAGTTTTTCAGATACTCCGATTCTGTCAATAATTTGTAACCCACGTCGCCGATTTGATTTTTATATAAGTCCAGTTTTTCGTATTTTTTGCTCTCTGGCGATTCGGCAAAAGCCTTGGCTCCTAGTTCCCCGATCATGTTTCCAAACATGGACATCTTTTTCAGGTTCGGCAAGTTGGTGGAGTTGGCGATGGCCACGGCGCCTTCGTCGCCAATGTCGTTATGGTTTAACACCAGATTTTCCAGGTTTTGCAGGTAGGGAGATTCCGCCAGAGCCTCGGAGCCTTCGTCGCCGCATTGGTTTTCGGAAATATTTAAAACCTTCACGGTTTTAAGCCTGGGGTTCTGAGCCAGTTTCATCATTCCTCGAAACCCCAAGAAAAGGCCCTTCAAATGTAGAACCTCGCCGCTTTCGTCCATTCCTTCGTCGATCAATTTTTCTAGATCAAGCGCCATTAAGGCCTCCAGTACAATTTAAACTTCGCATTTTGATTTCTGATTGTATCAGAATTTTTATTGCCGTTTAAAAAAGAAACCCAAGGCAAAAAAAAACCGCCCTCGTGAGAGAGCGGTTTTTGTGAATTTAGACTGAGCTGTTTACAAAAGCGGATCGAGGAAAAGTTCGTCGGCAGTCCATTTCTGGATTTCTTCCTTGGTCGGAACCGGGGGTACCGGACGTTTTTCCGCTCTCTTTTCCAAAGGATCGTGGAAAGTTCTTGCATAGGCCTCGGCCTTCCACAAATACAAGTGCGGGAAAATTACTCCCCAGGGTCCCATAGGAGTGCCGTCGATACCTCGCGTCACCCGTTTGTACCAAAGGGAATCCGGCCAGTCTTTCATGGGGACTCCGGCTAGGTGGTCCGGCATCTTGTCCGTATCCATATTGTCTTCCTTGCGGAAATCCAAAGCTCCTTGCATGAGGGGAATTCCCTCCTTACCGTGGCAAACGGAACAGTTCAGACCTTCGGTTACCGGCTCCAGACCCTCAAAAACCACCTTACCCTCGGCGATGGCGTCTTTATCGTCCCACCAGGTCCATTGGGCGCCGAACTTGCCCTCGACCGGCATATGGGTGGGGTCGCGAAGAGTCCGCAGATAAGCTGTCAGGGCTGTTATTTCATCCTTGCTCAAGTCGTCGCCGTAATAAGTGGGCATGGCCTTTTTGGATTTTGGGTCGTCGAAACCAGGCGATTGCTTGCTACGCGGATTGAGGATTTGCTCTTTAATATAATCGTCAGAATAAAGCCCGATTTGCTTAGTTCCCAGATTAGGACCCCGGTCGGAGTTGCCTTCCCAAAACACCTTGTGGCAGTTGAAGCATTTATTGTCCTGAAACACCTGCCTGCCGGCGGCGATGACTTCCGGGCCCGCCGCGGCGGAAAGTTTTAAAGGCGGTTTTTCGAGCTTTGCGACCTCGACTTGCGGGTCAAATTGCGGAAGCTGGTCGGTAATGCCAATGAATATGCCCGAGGCCAAAGCATAGGTGGCTAAAAGGCGAATCACCCAGTTTGCAGCCTTTTTTTCGGGTTGCAGGGGTTTTAAATCCAAAGTCAGGAAAAAAATCAAAGCGACAAAAGTAGCGGCCAAGAACTCAATCTTCCACCAGATTGGAAACCCAAAATACTCGGCGCCAAACCAGACGCCAGCGCCAATAACCAAAACAACGGGAATTTTGACGCCGATGTTTTTTATAAAAGATTGTTCTTCAAACTTCTTCGAGGGAATGGAAAGAAGGATGGCGTAAACGATAACAATGCCTGCCATTCCCCAACAAATTGTGAGGGGAAGACCGAACCATTTCACGATGAGCCAGACCACCGCCGCCACGGGCAAAAATTTTGGCACGGTCACCATCAAGTTTTTTATAAAGGATTTTTGTTCCATCCTGAAAGCTCCTGGTATTTATTCGGCCATTTGCGGAGCCGCATTGGCCGCCGCTTCGGTTTCTTTTTGTTTTTGCATCTTGGGATACTTAATACCCAGCCAGATTATCCCGGTCATCATAATAAAAAATCCCCAGACGATCATCGTCACAAACAAACCCGCGTCCGCAAGGGCGGGGGTAAATTTGTCCGGAGTGACGTCCTTGAAAACTTTATAAATATGCCAATTCATGCGTGAAAGCTCGCGGATGGTTCCCATCCAGCTCAACAGCCAGATGTCGGCGAATCCCATGAATATCAAAACGTAAATTCCCAGAGGATTGATTTTCCCCCAGTGAATTTTCCCCGTTCGCGTGGCGATGGTGTAGAAAATATAATTGACCAACGTGATGGTCACCAAGGCAAACGCGGCTGTGTTTTTGGAAACCATCAGAGCCAGGAATGCCAGGTTGTCCGGCAATACCATATCCGCATTCATTCCTGGTTCGGGCATCATGGTGGCAAAGAATCGCCGCGGCGTAAACCAAATGGTGGCGGAGATAACGATTAGTATGAATCCGAACTTCATGGCCGGAAAAAACCGTTCCGCGTTTTCGATACGCTTCATACTGACCCACATATATATATTACTGGCGCTGAACATGGTGCCGACCAGCAATCCTTGCACCAGCATGAACATGGACTCGCGGTCCGACATGATATACATGCCGATGGTGGCGTCGTATTGATAGATTTCGCGGACGAAAATGTAACCCATGGCGGGCAGGGGAATCATGATTCCAACGCCGATGATGTTGCCCATGTAGCCGACCCAGTCGTAATACTCTTTTTCCTCTTTGTTGTTGGACCATAAATACATGTAGGCGGCGATGATACCCACCAGATAACCGCCAAACGTTCCGTTGCCCACCAGCCGATGATAATTCAACGGCATCCAGGTGGAGGTCGTCAACCGGTTCCATTCGCCGATATTTGGCAGCTCATTGAGCGGCGTGGGCGGGGTTTGCATGAACGTTGCGGGACCGTCCAAAGCGCATAGAAGCGTCAAACCCAAAACGTTGAGGATAACGCCGAAAACAATGTGGCGGCCCTTTTTGTTGGCGCGGTTCAGGGGATCCCAGGAATAGACATAAACGTACATCACGATGGTTTCGAGGATGAACAGGGTGGGATAAACGATCATGAACAAGACTG
The DNA here is from genome assembly GCA_029261555.1 of Nitrospinaceae bacterium. Classification (GTDB taxonomy): domain Bacteria; phylum Nitrospinota; class Nitrospinia; order Nitrospinales; family JACRGP01; genus JAJDBB01. Next base: position 27,852 of record JAJDBB010000032.1, read on the forward strand.
GGAAGGAATCCACCAGGTAGTTCATGAAGCCCTTGTAACCCACCAGCATGACGAGAACGAAGAGTCCGCCGGTGAGCGCCGTGAAGCTGTAACAGATGCCGATGACCTTGGTGATCTCGTGCGCGAGGCGCTCAAACTTGAAGTCCGCCGTGGCGAACATGATGATGTTGGAAAGCATTCCGCCAATGGCGCCGATGATGAACGCGCTGACATAGCCGGGAAGATAAACATGTTCCATGGCGCCGGGCGTGAGGGCGATGGCAAAGATTGCTCCCACAACGCCGCCCACCGCGCTGGAAACGCGGACGTCCATCAAGCGGTGAAAATAGTTCAAAAAGCTGACGAATAAGGCCCCAAAGGCGCAGGCCCACATTCCATACAAGACCCCGTGGTGGATGTCGATAATGATTTCGCCGATGATTCCAATGGTGACGCCGATCAACACGCCTAGAAAAACGTTGGAGAGGATGATGGATTTTCGTACGCCCTGAGTTCTACGGGCGCCCATGACCTCCATTATGACCACGAACATGGGGCAACCCAAAATAAACGAGGCGAACAATATATGGTATTGCGCCGCCAGCCAGACCGCTTTTCGATTGCCGATTCCTGGAAAGGTGAAGGGTTCTAACTCGTGATCCTTGGCCGGGCCAATGTCGGTCAGATAGGATTTGTCATCCTCTTCGGCTTCCTCGCCGTCTTCACCTTCTTCACCTTCACCGTCTCCTTCTTCACCCTCTTCGCCTTCCTCTTCATCATCTCCGCCGAAATCGTCTCCTTCATCTCCGCCAAAGTCGTCCTCTTCGCCTCCGAAATCCTCCTCCTCTTCGGCAAATGCGGATTGCGGACCAAAAACGGACGAACCGTCAAAGCCGGAAAAAGACGCGGGCGAAAAACTCACCAGACCAAAAACCAGAATCAGCCCCAAAACAATTTTGTAAAAGGCGGTTTTTCGTTTAATGGGAGATGATGTTTCCATGTAGAGGGTCTCTCTATAAAAGTTTGGATTGACCGGGGAATTTACCCGCTAGATTATTTGTTTAAACCTTAAGGTGAAATGGAACGCTTCGAGCGACAATAATTTTACAAACGCCCTAAAAAAGACATGACAAATAGCATACGGGCCGTCGCAAAGTCAAGAAAATTTTGGTCGGAAAAAGCCTGATAATACGGGAATTTATCTGCTTTCCGGCGGTTGGGATTGCCGGAGCCGGAGGGAGGGTTTGGACGTCAGGAGGCCGGTGGGTTTTCCGGGTCTTCTTCCGGCATGATGAGCAGGCCAAAACCCATGGCGGCGGAAAACACCGAAAGCACGCCCACGAATATTTGCGGCCACTCGGAAGTAATATATTTAACCGACCAGACAAACAGCGCCGCGCCGATTATCATTAAACCCAGACCCATCAGTCTCAATTTCCAGATTTTCATGGTTTAACCGTCGAGAGCTTTTTTCTTGTTGGAAATTAACATCAAATTGCGGATGTAAATAATGGAACCCATACTTTGGCCGAGGATGAATACCGGGTCCTCGCGATGAATGGCGTAGGTCAGAAGAATGAAACTACCGCCCAGACTAAAATACCAGAACTGGAGGGGAATGGTGCTCTCTTTTTTTCTTTCCGACGCCACCCACTGAATTATAAATCTCATGGAAAAACAGACTTGGCCTATCAAGCCGATAACGATCCAATGCGTTGCAGTCACGGGAATCAATCCTCCTCAATAATTTCGTATTTTAATTGGCGCTTCTTCATCCAGCGCACTGCCAACAGGTCCTTGAAAGAAGAAAACACGCGGTTGCGGATGTTGTACTTGGACTCGCCAAACTTGCGGGAATGATGCCCCACTTCCACCACGGTCACCCGGAATCCCTCCATCTTCATCAGGGTCGGGAAGAAGCGATGCAACCCTTTATAAAGTTTGATCGGCGCAAAGCATTCGCGCTTGAACGCTTTCAAAGAGCATCCGGTGTCTGGGATGTCCTCGTCGCTCAACCGGTTGCGTACGTTGTTGGCAATTTTGGACGAGACCCGTTTGATCCACGGATCATTGCGCTTTTTCCGCCAACCGCACACCACGTCGTACTCGCCGATCTTCTCCAGTAGATTTGGAATGTCCCTCGGGTGATTCTGCAAGTCCGCGTCCAGGGTTACGATGACCGCCCC
>JAJDBB010000033.1 GCA_029261555.1 Nitrospinaceae bacterium
GCAGAAGGATTATTAAATCTGCGGCGATTAATATTTTCAGAACGAGGGCGATTTTGCTTTTCAATTAACGGTCCCGATTTTTGAGCGAGAAAAATTCATTTAACGGAGATTTTCAATAGAGCGAGAAACAATTGAACCGCGACCATTAAAATACATAAGCGGAATTAAATTTTAAAATAAAAAATAAATTGGGAGCCAAAGAAACGTGGAAGAGTTTGAGATGCAAGCTTACCACGGCGTGTAGCTTCTTCTAATAAGCTACGCCTTACTCTGCCTCCGGGGGTTCCCCCGGTTTCCCCCGGAGGTTCGCCGAGCGGTAGGAGATGAAACACGCGATGGCAACCAGAACCAGGCACAGGCAGGAAAACCAGTCGCCGTTTTGGGTGTAGAACGTGGCAGGGGAGGCGTTGAGTAGGGTCTCCGCCTGGACCAGCGCTTTTTCAAATATCGGCGTGGTCTGGCGGATGCGTCCCGTCGGGTCGATGACGCCGCTGATCCCGGTATTTGCGGCGCGGACGATCGGCGTCCGGTTCTCCACCGCGCGCAGGGCGCCCATGGCGATGTGCTGGTAGGACGCGGCGCTCTTCCCGAACCAGGCGTCGTTCGTGATGTTCACCAAAAACCGCGCGCCGTTTTTGACGGGCTTGCGCACCAGATCGGGATACCCGAGTTCATAGCAAATGGAAACGCCGAAGGTCGGCCCGTCCCACTTGTCAAACACGGTGTTTTGCGATCCGCGCCCGAACTCGCCGACCATGGCGACCATCTTCTCCACGAACCACAACCATTCGCGAAACGGCACAAACTCGCCGAAGGGAACGAGGTGCGATTTGTCGTAGCGTCCCAGCGTTTCTCCTTCGGGCGACACGAGGTACGCGCTGTTGTAGGTCAACGCCGTCTTGCCGCTTCCTTCGATTCGCGGACTGCCGAACAGCAGGGGCGCTCCGGCGTCGCGCACGGTGCGCAGGAGCGAACGCGTCTGCTGGATATCGCGCTCGAAAAAAAACGGCGTCGCGGCTTCCGGCCAGACGATCAGGTCGGGTCCCCCCTTTCCCGCTTCCAGCGTCAGGTCGCGGTAAACGTTTGTCACTTTGTTCCGAAACAAGGGATTCCATTTGATCGCCTGGTCGATGTTTCCCTGGACCAGAGCGACTTTGACCGATTTGCCGCCGCTGGCTCCTTTGACTTGGATCAACCGATACTCGCCATAGCCCCAACTGGCCAGCAGGATGAACAGCGTCAAACCGGCCACGCCGCGGCGAACGGTTTTGGGATAGCGGTCTTCGTCGCCGCGCTGAAAGTACCAGGCGTTGAGCGCATAATAAATCCCAGCGTTGACCAGGACGATGAGCGCGGTGACGCCGTACACGCCGGCGATTTCGGCAATTTGGATGATGGGCAGGGTTTCAAACTGAGAGTACCCCAGCCCGAGCCAGGAGAAACTGTATTTTTCGTGGGTTGAGCGCAGGTATTCCAGCGCGGTCCAGAGCGCGGGAGCCAGCAGAAATTGAAACACGGGGGCGCCGCGGGTCAGCCGTCGGAGTCCGTAACAAAACAAGGCGCAGGCGGTCCCGAGCCAGGCGGCAAGCAGGGCCAGTACGCTCCAGCTTTGCCACAAGGGAATGTGCCCGTAATCGGTCAGCGTGTTGGTGATCCAGCTCAGGCCGTTCAAATAAAAAACCATTCCGAAAATAAAACCGTATCCGGCGGCGCGGTGGGGGGGCGCCCCTTCGATGGCGAAGAGCAGGGGAACCAGCGCGGTCCAGGCCAAAAACGCCAGGTTCCATTTTGGGAAAATCAACGCGCACAGGACGCCGCTGAAAATTGACAGGGTCAAGGCTTTAACAGTTTTAGAGTTTGGCATTGCGACGGCGTGGAGAATCAAACGGTTTCAGAGTTTGCATTGCGACTATATCGAAGTTTAAACGGTTTTAAGGTTTGCATTGCGACGGCGCCGAGAATCAAACGGTTTTAGAGTTTGGTATAGCGCTAAAAGCGCTATATAATGGATGGCAGTGTAAAAGTGGGGTGGCATTTCCACGAATTTTTCAAGAGAGAACGATTTTGGATCCTGATAAACGCATCTTATTGAATTTCAAGAAGGTATGCATCTGCCGAGGCATCACTGCCGGTCGGATTCATGATAGCATTCTGGAGGGTAGTTTGTCGTTTGAAGCCCTGCGCCGAAAAATCAGCGTGGGAACCGGCAACTGCAAGGCCAAAAGGTGTCGCGCCAAAATCGAACAAATGGTGAAAGAACACAAGAGCGGAGTCAGCCTCAAACCGCAAGTAGAAGTAAAGACCGCTTAACCACCGGGGTAGCCCCCGGGGGCAGTGTTTTTGCTCCCTCTTGCAAAGAGGGCTGGGGTGATTCTTCCTTTAAAAGATTTAATGGATCGGTTTTTCTTTTTGAAACGGCCCGCGCCTCGCCTGTCGCCCCGTGAGCGCGCTCTATTTAAATTCCCCCAGCCTTTATCCTGTAAATCCTGTCTAAAATATTTCCTATCAACCTTGTAGGGAATCTATAGCTTCCGCTATTCTATCCAACCCGCTTTTGATATTCTCCATCGAGGTCGCAAAGGAAATGCGGACGTGTGCGTCGGCGCCAAAGGCGACGCCCGGAACGACCGCGACTTTGGCCTTCTTCAACAAAAACTCCGTGAAGCCTAGCGAACCGTCGATCGTCTTCCCGTCGAATTTTTTTCCGTACACGCCGGATACGTCCGGGAAGGTGTAGAACGATCCCACCGGATTGTAACAGGAGACTCCCTCCATGGCGCGCAGGCGTCCAACCGTTTCGTTTCGCCGGTTTAAAAACTCGTCGCGCATTTTGCCGACCGCGTCCTGCGGGCCGGTCAGGGCCTCGAGGGAGGCGACCTGGGAAATGGTGCAGGCCCCGGAGGTCAACTGGCCTTGCAGTTTGGCGATCTGCGAAACGATCTCCTTTTCCGCCGCCAGGTAACCGATGCGCCAGCCGGTCATGGCGTAGCCTTTGGAGACGCCGTTGATCACCGCAGTTTGTTTTTTGATCTCCGGTCCGATCTCGGCCAGGCCAACGTGTTTGAATCCGTCGTAAACCAGGTGCTCGTAAATTTCGTCGGAGACGGCCAGCAGTTTGTTGCGCAAAACAAACTCCGCCAGTCCTTCCAATTCCTTGCGGGTGTAGGCCGAGCCAGACGGGTTGCACGGACTGCTGAACGCGATCGCGCGGGTGTTCGGGGTGATAAATTCCTGCAATTGCTCGGGCGTTACCTTGAATTCGGAGTCGGCGGTGGTCGGCACAATCACCGGTTTGGCGCCGGCCAGGGCCACCATGTCCGGATAGGACACCCAGTACGGCGCGGGGATCAACACCTCGTCGCCTTCCTCCCACATGACCTGCGCCAGGTTGTAAAAACTTTGCTTGGCGCCGCAGGAGACGATGATCTGCCCGCGTTCGTAATCCAATCCGTTTTCGTTTTTGAATTTTGCGACGATAGCGTCGCGCAATTCGTTCGTGCCGCCAACGGCGGTGTAATGAGTCTGGTTAGAGCGGATAGCCTCGATCCCGGCCTGCTTGATATTGTCCGGCGTGTCGAAATCCGGCTCGCCCGCGCCAAAGCCGATCACGTCTTCGCCCTGGGCTTTTAGTTGGCGGGCCAGGTCGGTGATGGACATGGTCATCGACGGTTGAACGTTCTGAATGCGTTGGGAAAATTTCATCGGGAATTTTTTTTCAGCTCCTTTGCTACGTTTTTTGGGGCCAGCTTGTCCACGTTACCCTTGTGCCGGGCAATTTCCTTAACAAAACTGGAACTCAGAAACGAGTACTCCTGGCTGGGAATCATGAACAGAGTTTCAATATGCTCTTTCAGACTGCGGTTCATCAAACCCATTTGCAATTCAAATTCAAAATCGCTCACCGCCCGCAACCCTTTGATAATAACAGTAGCTCGGTGTTCCACGGCACAGTCTACCAAAAGATTGTCGAAAGGGTGGACTTCGAAATTCTTCAAGGTTTTGGTGTTGGATTTGATAAAACCAACCCGTTCCTCCACGGAGAACATCGGATTCTTTTTCGGATTCAGAGCCACGGCCACCACCAGTCGGTCGAAGAGTTTCAACGAACGCCGCATGATGTCCAGGTGACCGTTGGTCACCGGATCGAAAGTTCCAGGATAAATGGCTATGCGCGGATTTTTTTTCATATCAGGCTCGAAACGGCTGGATTATACCTTTGGAGGAGCCGCTGTAAAGGCTAAATTTTTTCTGGCGGCGCCTTAAGGGGAGCTAAAATATTTTTCTTTTAATGCGTCCTTGTCAAAAGTCGCGATAGACACGCACCCAGCCCGGAGGGCGCCTTCTCTAATCAAATAATCGGAAAAATCCGCTTTCCCCGTTTTATACGCCCGTAAAGCTTTGATGCAAAGATCGCTGTCTTCAATTTCAAAAACGGAAACGGAAAGGATGTTTTCCAGCGTGGAAAGGCGCGCCGACTTGGGAATTTTATAGGCCGACTTTAAAACCCAGTTCAACTCGCATAGAACAATAGTTCCAATAAACCCCGGATCGTCGGAAGTAAGGCTCTCGATAAACCGACTGGCTTTAAGGGCAAGAGGTTTATCGTCCTGAACAATATAACGGACAAGAACATTGGTATCACAAGCGATCATGAAAAAATCACCCGGCGTTATTTTCAATCGCTCTTTGCATTTCTTCGACCGTACGAACGGAACCCGAATATTTTAACGAGCCTTTCAAGGATTTTACGTTCAAAGTTTTGGGCCTCAACGCATAACCTCCGTCCGCGTTCTCTTCAAAAATTATTTTGTCGCCCATTTTTAAACGCAACGACTCGCGAATAGCTTTGGGCAGGGTGATCTGGCCTTTGCTAGTCAAGGTGGTTTCCATAGCGGCTCCTTGATATTTTTATTATTCCTTACTTTATGGTAAGGAATAATGGCGAGAGCGTCAAGCCTTACTTGATTGAATTTTTTGAGCGCCGCCTATTTGTTTTTGTTTTTTGGCGGCTCGGGCGGCGAAATATCTTTTCATTTCCCCGAGACTCGGCGGACGGACTTTAAACAGAATACAAACCAAAGTCAGCGCGGCCAGAAAGCAGATAAAACAACCGACAGCAAAGCCCGGCGGCACATATTGAAATTTCACCTGGTGAATTCCGGCGCCCAGTTTTACGCCGCGAAAAAAATGGTTAACGCGCAGTAGCGGCGCCTCGACCCCGTCGACATGGACCGTCCATCCCGGCGCCCAGGAATCCAGCAAAACCAAAATGCCGTCCCCGTTTTGCAGGGTCTCAAGAATCACGCGCTCCGGCTGATAGTCCGTTCGCACAATTTCTCCGTTGAAATCCGGACGGACGTTCAACGCCACCGGCTCGCCCATCAGCGCGGTTTTTAGCGGATCGAAATCGGGGTCGTAATACACGTTCAACAGTTGCGGGTCTTTGCCCGTCTGCACATTCCCTGCGATGAACGCTCTGGGCAAAACGGCGTCCAGCGTTGCGAGCGGCGTCCCCGGAACGCGCCGGACGCCTTGCGAAACCCGCGCGAAACTATCGTCCCCCACCGTCCAGTACTTCACGTTGCTCCGCTCCAGCATGACCAAACGTTTGGCGGGCGGCGAATTCAGAAAAACCCAGCGCCACAAGGCGTGGTCCACCGGCTCGATTCCCAAAGGGTATACGCCGTGGGGATAATTGATCCCGTAAGCCGCTCCCAGAAAAGGCGTCAACCCCTCCCGGCCCAGCTTTTGAATTTCGAGCGCGGTGCGTTTTCCGGTGATCGCCAAATCGAGCGGCCACTCCGCCAGCCCCCCGGTGTACACCCGGAACAGGCCGTGATCTTTTTGGATCTCCCGCGCCATTTGCGGCGTCTCGTCGTAAAAACTCCGGTCGACAAGCGGGATCAGGTCGTGATGCTTCGCGCTCAGGTCCCAGAAAATCAGGACCAGCAACAGTCCCTTGAAAGCCCAACCGCGCAGGTTGCCCTGGAAGGCCTGGAAATAGGCAAAGAGAAAAATGAGAAGCAAAAATAACGGCGGAAACAACCGGCTCTCCGGAACCTGGTAAAGTCCCGACCATAAAATAATCCCGACATAGGCCATCGTAAAAGCCAGCGCCGCAAGCATTTTCCCAACCTTCCCCGCTAAGTTGTTGGCCAGCGCTTCCATGAAATAGCCAACCAGAAACACCTGGCCGAAAGCAGAGATCAGATAAAACTTTTCCGGGTAACGGAACGAATCCAACAAAGGCGTCAGAACAAAGAAACTTTCGTACCAGGGGTTGTTTCTGCCCAGGGAGAAAAACAGCCCAATGAAAAATATCCCCGTCCAAAACCAGACTTCTTTTTTTCTAAAACACAACAGCAAGGCAAAAAATGCAAAGGGGGAAAACAAACCCAGATGAAAATTTTGAATGAAGCCGAAGTGTTCCTGCTCAAAGCGCTCCAGATAACGATTGTGATCCTTGGGAGTCACTATGTTGAAAGCGGCGTCCGGTTCCAGCGACCATTGCGTATGTTTTTCGTAAGACAGGCCGTCTGTGCGCGTCGATTCCTGGACCAGCATGTAGGTGGGGATCAACTGCGGCGCCGCCAGGGCGAGGGCCAGCAAGTTTGCCGCCAACAAGGCCAAGGCGCGGCGTTTGATCTCCGCAAAATTTCCGCCGCCGGGAAGCATGAAAACGCTGTGGACGAAAACCAGGAGCACGGTGAGAATATTCACCTCCGGACTGCCCGCCAACACCTGGCAGGCGAGAACCAGTGCGGCGCAAACCAAGTCCACTCGCTGCCGACCCAAAAGAAATTTCTGGAAAAATAAAAAGAACAACGGCGCCCAGGTCACGGCGAGAAAGTAAGCGTTGGCACCGACGAGCGCTAGAAAATACCCGCCCAGCAAGGCGGTGAGCGCCGAGCACAGCGCGCCGAACACGGAAAGTTTCCAAAACCGCGCCAGAGCGTATATGGACAGCGCAAACAGAAAAAAATGGAACACGTTGAAGAGATTGAACGCGGTCGTGAAATCCTGCAGATAAAAAAACAGGTTCGGCGGGTAGAGAACGCCGAGGTACATCGCCGCCATGTAGGGAAAGCCGTGGAAGGCCGTCGGATTCCACAACGGCAGTTGGCCCTGGTTCAGGTACTGAGCCAGAAAATGTTTCATGGGATAGGCGAGAGACGTCAGGTCGCGGTGGAACAGCGCGGAGTCGCCAAAGATCAGCGGCGCGAAAAAATTTAATCCGACCACCAACAAAAGAAAAACGGCCAGCAAGTCTTGTATGGGAGTGAAAATTTTTTCTTTCATTCTTGGGTACGATTGGACGTAATTTTTTTTCAGCCGCTAACCTGAAACGGGACGGGATATCTTAGCGTATTTGGGCTTTGGGCAATAAAATTTTTTGGACGGGATTTACAGGGTGGAATTTTCGGAGGGGGTAAATGCAGGCGTTTCGTTTGCCTGCTTTGAGGAGCAGGCCAGATTCTCAATATATGGGGGGGCAATTAAGGCGCTTTTAGGCTCCTCCACAAGGGAGGAGCCCGTGTTTGACAGTGGAGAATAACCGATAGAATGGAACTTTAATTTAGAAAAATTTCCAATCGCCAACCTCTGGGTCCAGCGTCACGCTGGCCGGTCGGGCAAACGCCCGATGGAAAAGTTGGAGTCGCAAGCTCATCGAGACCTGAACCGTTTCCCTTAAACGTTACGCTAACTGGGTCCAGCGTCACGCTGGCCGGTTAGTCCCAAAGCGGATTCGACAGGCGGTGCTCCAGCAGTTTGCTGTCTTTCGCAAAGGTCTTCGCCGATAAAACTTTCTTGTCGCTCTTATTGATCAAAAAGTACATGCCCAGTTTGGGATAGCGGGCGATATTCTGCGTCAACGACTGCGGCGCGCCGTACTTTCCGATCAGGGACTGGAAATCAGCGCCCAGCGAGATCCCCGAAGAAAACGATCCTTTGAAATTTGGAAATAATTCGATCCCCTCAATCACGTTGCCCATGTTCAAGGCGTGAATGGCCACCCCTTGTTGCGCGTATTTGATCACGACGCTGTCCGACGCCGGGTTGGTGCCGCGAACAATTACCATGGTCTCGGGAATTCCCATCAGCGCAATGGCCTCCTTCAGCGGCATACCCGTTTTCAAACTGTCGCCGATCACAACCGTTTTCTTTTCCTGAGCCAATACCGGAGCGGCCAACAACACGCTCGCCAAAATTAACGCTAAAAAAAGTTTTGTCGCCTTCACAGGTCTCTCCTTTACTTTTAGAGGATCTCTTATTAATTTGATATTTTGGCCTTCGGCAACTCGCCAGCCCTTATGAAATAAGGGCTGCTCGCGGCCATGAGCAATTTTTAGAGACGCCCTTTAATTTTCCCAGGAAAGCCATGAACCCGGGCCGAACCTTTTCCCAAGGTCGCTTGATCCTATTAACTTATTGTATCATAAGATATTACACGATTTTGCGAAAAAATGACGCCTTTTTTTGAAAAAATGTTCAATCCAGATTCCGCCGCCGGTCGCGTTTCGACCGCGTTTTTTCTTTCTGAAATTTTCGCGCCAGTTGAGGATTGTCTTTCAGCGCCTGCGACTGAGACTCCTCGAAATCTATATCCAGCGCGGGCGTCGTCGGCTTGCCCATCGCCTTGCGCGGCTCGACCCGGTACTTTTTTTGTAACTCCGATTCCTTTAAGGTAAGGTTCCGCTCCATTTCCAAAACCGACTTCGCTTGTTTCGGCGCTTTTTTGAAGAACAGGGATTCGCCGCGAATTTTCAATTCCTTTGCGTTGGCCAGCCCGGCTTTCAGGGAGTCCGGAATGTTGGAATAACCGAGCAAAGCCCCGCCCCAGGCCCCCGCCAACGCGCCCAGCGTGTCCGCTTCCCGTCCCAGTTTCATGCATTGCGCCGTCAACTCCGAAAAATTTTCGCCAAATTTTAAAACCAGCGTCAGCGCCAATGGGAAAAGCGTGAGCGCATGACCCTGGGAAGGATTGTTGATCGGCGTGTCCAATCGGCGCGAAGCGTTTTCGCAGATCCATTTCAAAAGCCCGTCCAGATCGGTTTGGAAAAACTGATCCCGCAGTCCGGTCACGGTGGCGCTCAAACGCGGCGCCAGCCTTTCGTTCATTTCAAGCTCGGGAAATTTTTCCCGCAAAAATTTTTCCGCGCGCTCGGCGCTCTCCACGGCCTGTTGTAAAATTTCCTCTGCGGGCAATTCTTCCTCCGCCAGATTAGCGGCGTCGAGTCCGGCGAAAAAACAAATCAACTCCGCACTCACTGCAACGGCGGAAATTTCCAATGGATGCGAACTGAACAAGCGGCAAGTCTCGACGCACTGGAGTAAGAGGGAGTCGTGGACCCGTTGATGGTAAAGCGCCAGCGGGACGGCGAGCGAGGCGTAATTTAAATTGCAGGGTTGTTGTGCGGAAACAAAGGGCGGCGAAAGCGCGGGCCATTCCGCGACGGCCTTGCGAAAGGGTCCGTCGGCGTGGCGGAACCCGCCGAAATAAAATTCCGGACCGGCGGCGGCCAACTCCCCTATGAGGGCCATAAGATCGTCCGCCTGCGGCTTTCGTTTTTTCAGCAAAACCTCAGACAGCGCCAAGGCCCTTTGCGTCTGGCAACCGTACAAACCCGGCATGCGGTACTGTTTGATTCCCTTGCCGACAAATTTCGCGCCGTCGACATAACCCTCCTGAGCGCGGCGGAAGTATTGATGCACGGTTTCCTGTTTGAGTCCGCGCACCCCGCAGCCCAAAGCGTCGCCAACGGCCATCCCCATCCAGCAACCCAGGGTTTTGTCTTGCAAATCGCTCATCGCGAGGGGATCACAAAATCGTGAACAGTTCCGACGGCGCGTCTTGCCGGGCCAGTCCCAGGGCGGCGGGGGAACCGTTCAGGGCTTGCCGGGCGGTCAACAGGGCCAGGTCCGGCAGGTTGTTGGTGGAACTCAAATGCATCAACGTCACTCGTTGCAAATCGTCGTGCACCAGGGACTTCAACAAATCAGCGCAGGCGTCGTTCGACAAATGTCCAACGTCGCTCCGGACCCTTTGCTTCAAACTCCAGGGATAGGGACCTGCGTCCAGCATTTCAGGATCGTGGTTGGCTTCCAGCAACAAGGCCTGGCAGTTTTGCAAACGTTGGCGAACGCGTTCGGGCGCGCACCCCATGTCCGTAGCGTGGCCCAGTTTGCGCGCTCCGCATTCCACCACAAACGCAACCGGCTCCACGCCGTCGTGTTCCGTCTCGTAAGGTTGAACGCACAAGTCGCCTATCACAATTTCATCGTCCGCCTTGAATCCGCGCCAGTCGGGCAGGTTGCCGACGGTGCGTTTCATCTTCGCGTAAGAGCCTTCGGTGGAGTAGACGGGAACGCCGTGGCGCCGCGCCAGCGGACCCGCTCCGCGAATGTGGTCGCCGTGTTCGTGCGTCAGAAACACCGCGTCCAGATCGTCCGGCGAGCGGCCAATGAGCGCCATGCGCGCGGCGATCTCGCGGGCGCCCAGTCCGGCGTCGATCAGGATGCGGGCGTTTTCCGATTCGACGTAAAGCACGTTGCCGGAACTGCCGCTGGATAGTATGGAATACTGGAAAATAGAGTTGTCTTTCCGGGGTGGATTTAAATTAGGGTTTGGGAACGATCAAAATTTCGTCGCCTTCAAAACGCGTGGAGCACTGTTTGGGGTCGGCCTTGACTATGGATTGTTCAAAGGCCTGGTCGATGCGCAACCATTTTTCTTTCAATTCGTCGGCCAGCCCCGCTTCCGCAAGACATTCGGCCAACAGGTCGCGGCGCAAGGCCGAGATTTGGGGCGTGATGTATAAATGTTTGTGGGCCGCCAGAGGCGCCTTGCCTTCGTAAGTTTTTCCGCCGCCCATTACGTGTTCCATGAACTGGTTCAGGATTGTGACGATCGCGTCCTGCCTGCTGTTCTTGAACATTCCCTTCAACCAGGGATGCGCGAACATTTTTCCATAAAGGGATTTGTGGACGGCGTCCAGAACCGGCGCGCCTCCCATCTGGTCGAACAGGGAACCGTCCTTGCCTCTGTGGACCAGTTTTAAAGCGTCCATCAGATAGCCGTCGTCGATCTCGATAAAATGCGCCACCACCTTGAAGCGGGAAACCGCGTCTCCGTCCATCGGCTGGCAACGGATCACTTCCGACATGACCTCGTTTTGATTCAACTCGTCGGAACCGGGAAACATGACAAAGATGGTCGAGCCCGCCTCCAGCATCAGTTCCGAAGTGAAGGCGACGCCCTCGACGGTCAGGTTTTCGATTTCCGCTTTGGACTCCGAATCGTCCGTCCCCACGGCAATGGAAATGGATTGTCTGAATTCAATTCTGGGAAATTTTCTTTGATTGTCCACGGGGTCTGTTTGGGTCAAGAATGGTTGGCAACGGTTTTCAATAAACGCTCCGCTTTTGACGCTTCAGTTTTACCACATATTCAGATAAAGGTTGATTGGTTTTTTCCAGGCAAGCGCCCGGCCAGCGTGAAGCTGGCCGGCGAGGGCGCCGGAGCCGACGTTTTGAAATGGCAACAAATTGTCAGGCTTCGCCCTTCGACAGGCTCAGGGTGACAATCCGTGTTCAATTGTGGTTTCTTTTTCACTCCTCCAACTTCATAAATTCTTTGCGGATGTGGTCGACAACGGCGCGGATTTCTTTCGGGGTCAGGCGGGTTTTCCAGGACGCCATCGCGGTCTTGGGGCGGCCTTCGGTCACGGAGCGGATCATGCGTTGGCGTGTAAGTTCTTTTTTCGAGGCGGGGGAGGTGAAGTCGCGCGGCGGCGGGGCGAGCACGTTCGCGACGAAGGTGCGTCCGTCGCCCTTCTCTCCGTGGCACACCTGGCAGGTTTCTCGATAAATCTTCTTTCCAGGCAGCCGCCTGGAGGCGACGGTTTTTACCCCCTCTTGTAAAGAGGGCTGGGGTGATTCCTCCATAAAGAAATTTAATGGAGCGGTTTTTCTTGTAGCGCAACCGCCGCAGGTAATAGTTTGCCTTTGAATATTCTTCTTTAACTGCCCGCGGGGGCTACCCCGAACCATTGAAGTTTTTAGCGGAAGAATCCCCCCAGCCCCCTTTACAAGGGGGAGCCATTGAAACCACCCGACAGAAAAAACAAAAACCAGCAATGCCAAGGCGGGAACGTCGGGCCTCATGTTCAACCGATCTCTTCCAGACTGGGCGTCAGCATGGCGGAGATCAGGTTGTCCTTGAGGTCGAGCAGATAGGCGGGGCGAATGATCTTCCTGCCATTTTGCGAAATATAAAAAACGTCGACGCCGCGTCCGCCCTGGATGGAAATTTTTGCCCAATGCGTTTGCACGTTGAACAGGTACAGAACTTTAACAATCTTGTACAACATGCCGGGGTGGTCGCGCGCCTCGACCCGTAATACCGTCTGGTCCGGAAGGGCGGCGTTGTCCACGGTCGCTTTCGGGATCCTCGGCAGTTTGCTCTTTTCGGACCCGCCGTAACGGGCGCCCGACTTGAAAAGCCGGGGCAACGATTCCTCTCCCTTTAAAACTTTTTGGAGCAGGGTTTCGATTTCTTTCCAGAATTCCGGGTTCTTCCCGCCGTCGTTTTCCGGTTCTTCCACCTGGATGGAAACGATTTTCAGTCCGTCTCTCCTTTGATAAATCTGCGAGCCGAGAATGTCCAGGTTTTTCGCGGTCAGAATGCCGATCAAACTTCGGAACGTTCCGGTTTTATCCAGAGCGCACAGAGTCAAGTTGTGAAACGCTTGCTCCTTGCCGACTTCGTGCCGGAGTACAAACGGTTTGGAACCCAACGCTTCGATCAGGCGGATGTGTTTGGCGACGTCTTCGGGGTAGGCGGCGGTCAGGTAATCTCCGGGCATTTGGTCGACGTGGCTCTGAATTTGGTTGGCGGGAACTTCGTCCCGCAGGATTTCAAAAACCCGGTTGCGGGCGTCGCGCGGCTTCTCGATCAGAGATTCGGGGCGCTCCAGAAATTCGCAAGCGCGTTGGTATAGCTCGGCGAGCAACATTTTCTTCCAGGGCGTCCAGGTGCCCGGAGCGACGGCGCGCAGTTCGGCGTAACTGATCAGGTAGAGCAGGTCCAGTTGGCCGCGGTTTTGCGCGACCCCGGCAAAGTCCTTGATGACGGACGGTTGATGCAGGTCGCGATGAAACGCGGTCTCCATCATCTCCTGAAAATTATCGATGAGAAAATGCAAGGAGTCTTTTTCTTCGGCGTCGAGTTTCAGGCGGTCGGCAATTTCTCCCAGGGAATCCCGCGACGGACCGATTTCCGGGGTCTGTTCCATCCGGCAGGTGGAATGCAGAAGACAAGCCAGTTTAAGGATCGCCCGTTGGGATTCGACGCCTTCATAAACCTCCGGCAAGTCGCCCAGTCCGTTGCCTGCGTGGGCGGGAATTTCTTCCAGAAAGCGGACCATGCGCAGGCCGTGTTCGTCCGCGGTGAAACGGTGGTACAGGTCGTAGTTGACGGTGCAGTAGGAGAGGCCGAATTCCGGGATCAGTTGATCCAGAATTTCCACGTCGTGCATGAGCCTCAGGGTTTGATGCGAATCGGCTTGCGACAGGATATTGAACAACAGCTCTTTCACCCAGGGTTCGCGGAGCAAGGCGGCGTCGACCAACTCCTTGTGCAGGCGGAGTTGGCGGCGCAGATCGGAATCCAGGTCCAGTTTGTGAAGGTGGCAGATGTTGAAGACGTCCAGCAACAATTTTTTGTTGTTGGAAAAAAGTTCGTCGGCGTCGCCCTCGAAAATCAGTTCGGATTTTTCGGCGTAGAATCCGTTGCCAAAATCCTTTTTTTGCAGGAAGGCGATAGCGCGTTTCAGGATGCGCCGGGTGGTGAGACATTTCTGAAAAACGTGTTCCGAAAAATTATGTATTTCCGTAGCGTTGAGGAAATAGTCGCGCATGAAAACTTCCACGGCTTGCGAGTCGCCGTCTTTTTTATAACCCAGATTGGCGGCCACCTGCTCCTGAATATCCAGGCTCAGGGCGTCGTGTTTTTTGTTCATGAGGTAATGCAACTCGTTGCGCACGCGCAGGGAAAAATCCACCGACTGGTACAGCCGCTCCACCTCGTCCCTAGAGACCACGTCCTCGCGGTCGATTTCCCGGAAGGAGAAGCGCCCGAAACGCACGGCCACCGCCCAGAGCGCGGCGTGGTAGTCGCGCAGGCCGCCCGGCCCGTTTTTCACGTCCGGTTCCGGCTGGCGCACCTTGCCCTCTTCCATTCCAAAGCGCGCGTATTTTTCCTTCAGCTTTGAGTTGAGGAAATTTTTGACGTTTTTGCGCAGGACTTTGGTATGGACCGCTTCGTCAAATTTTTTCGCCAGGATTCGGGAGCCGATCAGGTACCGGGTTTCGATCATGGCCGTTTTGACGGTGAGGTCGTTGGCCGCCAGGTTCATGGACTCCTTGATGGTCCGGCAACTTTGCCCGATCTCCATGCCAATGCCCCAGAATATCGAAATGACTTCCTGGATGAACCGGTCGGTCTCCGGCTGAATCTTGTCGTTCTGCAAAAAGAGGAGGTCGATATCCGAATGCGGGTTGAGTTCCCCGCGTCCGTATCCGCCCACGGCTACCAGGGAAAATTCCTTGAGCGGTTTGACGTCGGAGTATTTTTCCAGGCCGCGGGCGCTGAGAACGATGTGCCGGACCGCCTCGTCGATCAAACCGGTGTGAGCCTGGATCACCTCGCGTCCGCCGCCGCCGTTACGGTGCCAGACTTTTATTTTTTCCTGCTCCTGGCGGATGCGTTCGCGAAAGGCGGTAAAATACTCCAGACGATCCTTGGGATCTTCCGGAAGGACGCTTAGGGAACTGAAATCGAGGCCGAACCGATAGGCGGACCGGGAACGGACGCCGGTTTTCAGACCGGCGACGCTGGACGGATCCCAGGACGTCTCGCCCGGTTTTTCCGCAGGTTCATTGCTGAGTTTGTTTGCCTGTTTCATTACGACCAAATATTTGTCGACGTCCGTGTCGATCAATTAATCTAAAATCCATTGAAAATTGAAACGTTAAAAGCGCTTTCCGAGCTAATCAACGGGTCGATGGGTTTTAGCGTGAAACAATGAGGGAATTCGACGGGATTCTAACGTCCGTTCGGAAAGCAGGTTTCCATTATATAGGATATGAGCCTAAATTCAAACTGGCGAAGGCGCCGGCGGCCAGGAACAAGCGCCTGGGGGCAGATAGTGAAACTTATTTGGGCAACGCAACGAGCTGAGGGGAATTTGGCGTCTCAAACATTTCCACCGGGCGTTGCCCGGCCCGACGGTTGGCGATTGGAAAATTTTTCACAACCCGAAACCCAACTTGCCAAACTTTCCATATTGTATTTGAGTTGCAAGCTCGCCGGTATTTGAACCGTTCTCTTTAAATGTTACACCAATTGCCTCCGGGGGCTACCCCGGGGCAAATCGCTTGACATTAACTCGTCAATATTTTAGCTTATGGCCTCACTCCGACGTCTGCGATATCAATAATTATTCCGTTTTATTGGCTGAATCGAAACGAACTTATCTAATAGACATATCAACGAGGGGAAGGGTCCATGCGCAAAAAAATCACCGTAGTGGGAGCGGGGCAGGTTGGGACGACTGTGGCCCAATTGGTCGCCTACAACAACCTGGGAAACGTGGTCATCACCGACGTGGTGGAAGGCCTTCCGCAGGGAAAAGCCCTGGACCTTCAACAGGCCGGTTGCCTGCAGGTATTTGATAGCCAGGTGACCGGAACCAACGATTATAAAGATACGGCGAACTCCGACATTGTCGTCATCACCGCCGGCATTCCCCGGAAACCGGGACAGGACCGCGCGGACCTGGTGGCAACCAACGCCAAAATTGTCAAAGCCGTCACCGAGCAGGTGATGGAGCATTCCAAGAATCCTTTCATTATAGTCGTGTCGAATCCGCTGGACGCGATGGTGTACGCGGCCAAGAAAGTTTCCGGCCTGCCCAAGGACCGGATCATCGGTATGGCCGGCGTGCTGGATTCCGCTCGTTTTCGCACCTTTGTTGCGATGGAACTGTGTTGTTCGCCGGTGGACGTGGACGCGATGGTGCTTGGCGGTCACGGCGACTCCATGGTGCCGCTTCCCCGTTACACCACGGTTTCCGGCGTGCCAATCACAGATTTAATGAACGAGGAGCAGATCGACCGGTTGGTGGACCGCACCCGCAAGGGCGGCGCGGAGATCGTCGGCTTGCTCAAAAAGGGCAGCGCGTTCACGGCGCCTGGCGCTTCGGTGGTGAAAATGATCGAAGCCGTGTTGCGCGACCGGCAACGCATTCTGCCCTGCACCGCTTATCTAGACGGGGAATACGGCTGGAAAGATATTTTCTTTGGCGTGCCCGTTAAGTTGGGGAGCCGCGGGATTGAAGAAATCATCGAGCTGAAACTCACCCCGGAGGAAAGAACCGCTCTCGACCAATCCGCTAAAGACGTCCAGTCCATCATCAAGGACGTGGATAAAATCCTCGACGGCGAGTAGCGAGGGGGAGGGTGCATGCAAATCGTTTTTTGCCCCTTTTAACGATCCGGCCAGGATCAATTTTCCTGACCCTGCCGGCTTTGACGTCGGCCAAACCTTC
>JAJDBB010000034.1 GCA_029261555.1 Nitrospinaceae bacterium
CCAAAATAAGTCGAATAAATAACTTCTGATCCGTCGAACTTGATTTTGGTTACAAATACGTCGTAGCTATAGTCTTCGGGGCGTCCCCAATCTCCTGGTTCTGGTTTGTTCGGCTGGTATGCATTTATTGTGGGAAAATCATGAGAACTCGTTTCTCCAGTGATATGGATGTTATCCTGAGAATCTAACGCCACTCCAAACACCCTATCAAAGCCGCTTCCACCAAAATAGGTTGAGAAAAGAACCTGATCGCCTATTGAGTTAAATTTGGCGACAAAAACGTCTGATTTAAAAAAACTAGTGCAGTTGTTGCAATCCTTTTGGAGGGGAGTTTTTGTTTGAATTGGATAATCATCATTGGCGCGGCCAGCCACGACAATATTATTTTGGCTGTCCAACGCAAAATCTGCTACGCCGTAGCCGCCAAAAGTACTGGTAAACAATAAATCTCCCGTGGGACCATATTTTGCTAAATAGGAGTGAAATTTAGTTGTGGCTTGATGCAACCCATTAATTTTCGGAAGATCATTCCCGGATCTTCCGCCAATAAAGGCATTGCCCAAATCATCTACTGATATCCTTGCTATGTTTCCTCCTGAAAAATAAGTCGAATAAATCAATTCGGTGCCGTGAGAATTTATTTTTGCGACAAAAGAATCCCCGGTCCCCTCTAAATTTGTTTGATAGGGGGAGGCGGTGGGAAAGTTGGAGGAGCCTGTTCCTCCTGTAACATAAATATTATTCTGAGAATCTATGACTATATTCTCTATGGCATCGCCATCACTCCCGCCCAAAAAGGTGGAATAAATAATTTCCGGGTCGATGATGAGAGGGAGTTTGGAATCGTATTCGCCGATATCGAAGGCAACCACTTGTGAACCTTTTAAATTAAATTGGCCTTGGACGGTTTTTCGTTTCCCATTGATCGTCTGGTAAAGCTAGGGAGCGGGTTGAGTAACTTTCCCGCCTTCCGTCATGATTTCCAGATCGCCTTCAAGTCCAATGGAAATGGACTTTGATCCCGCATAATCCAGGCGAATAAGATCTGGGTCGGCTCCCGGCGCCACCACGAAATCGTACTCCAGCCGTTGCGGGTTGCCATAAAAGATCAGGTCGATTCCCGGATAGACTTCCTTGTAACGGACCTTACCGTAGTTGGAAACGTTCCTCCTCCATTTCTCTGGATCGGACCCTATATAATAATTGCTCTTGGTTATAAGCTCATCCTCGCCGCCCATTTCCGGATTCGGATTCGCCCCCAATAATTTCATCCGAAGAGAGGTTGTCTTAAAGGCAGGAGGAGGTTGTTGGTCTGAGTCAAATGAAACGCGGCGCAGATCGGTTTTAGGTTTGCTGGCGTCCCCTGAGGTTAAAACCAGAACTGCTTCCTGAGGCGTAAGGTAGAGGCTGTATCCCGGCCCGCGCGACAGGTACTTCACGCTTGAATTGGTCTGTCCCTCGTTGGCCTCAAAGCGAAGCGGCAGTTTTCCAAAAGTTTTATTTATTTTGTGTGGTGATGGCTTCTGCTGAGGGGTAGGGGTGGCAATGGGTTTGCTGTTTGGGCGGTAGACCGGTTCGAAAACCTGCTTCCCAGATTGGACGCTGGTCCAAAGCAGCATGGAAACAATGAAAACAACTATTAGCCCAAAATGTCTACCTATCATTTTTAGCTCCGGAATAGCAAGGATTTTCTTTCCATGCTAATCTGCCGCTTTTCAATTATAGAGCCTATAACATTAATAGTAGATGGGTTTTTCTGACCTTTGTCAATGAAAAGCATTTATACCCTAAATGAGTTATATTCAAACTAATTCATTTAAATGGCTTTTATCGGTGTTGGCCAAAAAAATAATTTTTTCTAGCTGGAATTATTTTTACAATGTGGGTTGTTTAAAGTTTGAAAACAGGATCTGACTTGACATTACAATTTACCTTCACCTAGTATTTTAGGGCATTTGAGCGGCGCTCATCAATTTTCGAGATTGAAACCTTCCATGCCAATCCCACAATCAGAAAATAACACGGTTCCGAACGACGTACCGCCTTTTGAGCAAAAGAAGTTGTGGGTGGCTTTGAACATGGCCCCTGGCGTGGGCGTCCGTTTATTTCATAGACTCCTGCGTTATTTTGGGTCTCCGGAAAAAGTCTTTCGGGCTTCGCATCGTGATTTGACCTCCGTTGAAGGAGTTGGACCCAAGACGGCGGACGAAATCATAAAACTGGACGTCGTCGAGCAGACCGACAGGGAATTCCGTTTAGCGGAGAAACTGGGCGCTCGAATCTTAACTCTTGAAAGCCCTGAATATCCGGCCTTGCTGAAGGCCATTTACGATCCCCCGCCGGTGTTGTACTGCATGGGCAAGGCGCTGAATGATTTTCCCGTTTGTCTCGCGATTGTCGGCACACGGCAATTGACTGGCTATGGCAAAACCGTTGCGGAGGAGTTGAGTAAGAGACTGGCGCAGAGAGGAATTTGTATTGTCAGCGGCATGGCGCGGGGGATCGACACCATTGCTCATCGCGCGGCCTTGCAGGCCGGGGGCAGTACGCTCGCGGTGTTTGGCAACGGTTTGTCGCATACCTATCCGCCGGAAAATTTTAAATTGCGGAAGGCAATTGCGGAAAACGGAGCGGTGTTGTCGGAGTTTCCCATGTCCATGAAACCCGACCGCAACAATTTTCCCGCTCGCAACCGTCTCATCAGCGGTTTGTCTTACGGAACGTTGGTGGTGGAGGCGGGAGAAAAAAGCGGAGCGCTGATCACCGCTCATTTTGCTCTGGAGCAGGGCAGGGAGGTGTTCTCCGTTCCGGGGAAAATTAACTCCAAAGCCAGTATTGGATGCCATCGGCTCATTAAAATGGGCGCGAAATTGGTGGACGGTCCGGAGGCGATAATGGAAGAACTCCCGTCCCATGCGCTGGCGTTATTGAAGCCGGAAACGCCGAAAATCCCTACGGAGGATCTGAGCGAAAATGAAAAAATCCTGATGATCATGCTGGCCGAAGATGAAAAACATATTGACTTTTTAATAGAGAACAGTAGTTTGACACCGGCGGAAGTTTCTGCGACTCTTGTACAGCTGGAGTTAAAGGGCCGTATTTCGCAACGCGACGGAAAAATGTTTTACGTCGCTTATTCTTCTTAATTTAAAGAGGTTCAGATGGGAAAGTCCTTATTGATTGTAGAGTCCCCCACCAAAGTTAAAACGCTTAAAAAAATTGTGGGCAAGGATTTTATTGTTAAAGCGTCGGTGGGGCATCTCAAGGATTTGCCCAAAAAGAAACTGGGCGTCGACGTAGAAAACGGGTTTGCTCCGGACTACATCACCATCCGCGGCAAGGGCAAGATTTTGACCGAATTGAAAGCCGCCGCTAAAAAAGTCGATACTATATACCTCGCTCCCGATCCCGACCGGGAAGGGGAGGCCATTGCCCATCATATCAACAACGAGGTGTCCAAGTTTGCCAAGAGCGACAATATATATAGAGTGTCGTTCAACGAAATCACCAAGCGCGCGGTTTTGGACGCGTTGAAAAACCCCACCAAGCTAAACGTCAACAAAGTCGACGCGCAGCAGGCGCGGCGGATTCTCGACCGATTGGTGGGTTATAAAATCAGCCCGATATTATGGAAAAAGGTGCAAAGGGGGCTGAGCGCCGGGCGCGTGCAATCGGTGGCCCTCAGGATCGTGTGTGATCGCGAAGCCGAGATCAAAGCTTTCAAACCGGAGGAGTACTGGACGCTCACCGCCGAACTGGAGGGGAGCAAGGAGCCGGTTTTCCCCGCTAAGTTGTTCAAGGTCGAAAATGAGAAAGCCGTTGTGCCCAATCAAGAGGCCTCCGACACAATTTTAAAGAACATTAAAGGCAAGGAATTTGTCCTTGGCGACATAGTGAAAAAGGAGCGCAAGCGCAATCCAAACGCTCCCTTCATCACCAGCTCCCTGCAACAGGACGCTTCGAGCAAACTTAATTTCTCGCCGAAAAAAACCATGATGCTGGCCCAACGTTTGTACGAGGGGTTGGAACTTGGTAAAAAGGGTTCCGTGGGTTTGATCACATACATGCGAACCGATTCCACCCGGATTGCCCAGGAGGCCCTGGAGCAAGTTCGCGGTTTGATCGGTTCCCGGTACGGCGAAAAGTATGTGCCGAAGTCGCCTAATTTTTACAAAAGTAAAAAGTCCGCGCAGGAGGCTCATGAAGCCATTCGCCCCACGGACGTTGCCATCGACCCCGCGTCGATAAAAGAATATTTGGAAAAAGATTTGTTCATGCTTTACGAACTGATTTGGGTCCGGTTTGTCGCCAGCCAAATGATTCCTTCAGCTCTGGACACCACGCAGTTTGATATTGAGTGCGCAAATTATATATTTCGCGCCAACGGATCGACCTTAAAACTGGACGGGTTCATCCGGGCGTATCTGGAGGCTAGCGATAAACGCATCAGCGAAGGTATTTTGGGAGCCGACCGGTTGTTGCCGGAACTGGAATCCGGAGAAATATTAAAATTATTGAAGATTGATCCGGAACAGCATTTCACCCAACCGCCGCCCAGGTTCACCGAAGCGTCTCTGGTGAAAACCTTGGAGGACAAGGGAATCGGTCGGCCCAGTACTTACGCGTCTATTATTTCCGTTATCAAGGATCGCGACTACATCAAATCAGAAGACCGTAAACTGTTCCCCTCGGAGTTGGGGGATCTGGTTTCAGAATTGTTGGTGGAAAATTTTCCCGATATTATGAACGAAGAGTTCACCGCTGATTTGGAAAATAAACTGGATCAGATAGAGGAAGGCAGCGCCCAATGGGTGCAGATTCTGCAGGATTTTTACGGGCCGTTTGAAAAGGATTTGGAACAGGCCGAAAAGAAGATGCGCGACGTGAAGGGCAAGGTGGAAGAAACCGACGAAGTGTGCGAAAAATGCGACAAACCGATGGTAATCAAATGGGGACGGTTTGGGAAATTTATGGCCTGCTCCGGTTATCCCGAGTGTAAATCCACCAAGGAAATTGGCGGCGGCGACAAGGAAAAAAGCGGAATCAACGAACCGGTGGAAGGCGTTTGTGAAAAATGCCAATCGCCGCTGGTGATGAAAATTGGACGATTCGGCAAATTCATCGCCTGCTCTGATTACCCCACTTGCAAATTCACCAAACCCATCACTCTTGGAATCGATTGTCCGGAGAAGGATTGCAAAGGAAGCGTTTTGGCGCGCAAATCGAAAAAGGGACGGGCCTTTTACGGTTGCAGCGAATACCCAAATTGCAAATACGTTTCCTGGGACAAGCCGGTGGCGGAGGCGTGCCCAACCTGCGGAGCCTCTACCCTTGTGGAGAAGTGGAAGAAAAACGAAGGTAAATTTATTATTTGCAAAAGCGACGGTTGCGATTATAAAAAATCGGACGAGGCGGCATAGGGTCCCGACCCTGGCGAAAGTAATATGGAAAATCGCCTGACGATTGTCGGCGCCGGGTTGGCGGGATCGGAAGCCGCCTGGCAAGCCGCGCAAAGGGGCGTCGACGTCGTTTTGTATGAGATGAGGCCCCAAACCTCTACCCCCGCCCATAAGACAGGTCTCTGCGCCGAGTTGGTGTGCAGCAACTCCCTCGGAAACAAACAGGAAGGCGCCGCTCCGTTTCTTTTAAAAGAGGAACTGCAAAAGTTTGAGTCCTTAATCATATCCGCCGGCCATAAAGCCAGCGTGCCTGCCGGCGCCGCCCTGGCCGTCGACCGGGATATTTTTTCCAAAGAAATCACTCGCGCTCTGGAAGAGCATCCCCGCGTTACTATCGTTAGGGAAGAGCTGAAAGAAATCCCCGACGAAGGCCCGGTAATCATTGCGACCGGACCGCTCACCTCTCCCGCTCTGGCGGACAGCATTGCCAGTTTGATCGGGGAAAACTACCTTTATTTTTACGACGCTATTTCCCCGATCATCGACGCCGCCAGCATTGATTACGAGAAGGCTTTCTTTGCTTCGCGCTATGACAAAGGCGACGCCGACTATTTGAACTGCCCTCTTTCCAAAGAACAATATGAAAATTTTATCCGGGAATTGAAGGCGGCGGAAAAGGTTCCTTTCCAAACTTTCGAGAAGCCGGTTTATTTTGAGGGATGTATGCCTGTAGAAGTATTGGCGGAGCGCGGCGACAAGACGCTGTCGTTTGGCCCCATGAAACCCGTGGGCTTGAATCATCCGGAGACAGGAGAGAGATTTTACGCCGTGGTTCAGTTGAGAAAGGAAAACCGGGAGGGGACGGCGTTCAATATGGTCGGCTTTCAAACCAAATTGAAATACCCGGAGCAGAAACGAATTTTCAGCATGATCCCCGGACTGGAAAACGCCGAGTTTTTCCGGCTCGGCGCCATCCATCGCAACACCTTTATTAACGCTCCCAGCTTGCTTGGCAGGGAACTGAGTTTAAATACTCATCCACGCCTTTATTTCGCCGGACAAATGATTGGGGTGGAGGGTTATGTGGAATCCTGCGCTCTCGGACTGTTGGCTTCCCTGAGCGCCGTGAGGCGTTTGCAGGGCGAGTTGTTCATTCCCCCGCCTCCGGAAACGGCGTTGGGAGCGTTGTACCATTTTGTGACGGATAAGAAAAAGACGAAATATCAGCCGATGAATATCAATTTCGGTTTGTTTCCGGCGTTAAAGGAAAGGGTCCGGGACAAAAAAACCAGAAACCTGAAAATAACAGAAAGGGCGCGAGCGGCCCTGCAGGATTGGATTGATAAAATTTCGTAGGAAATCGAAGCGCTAACGAATTACTGAATACAAACGGAAAGAACCATTTTCAGGTCGCAATCGCCCTTGGTCACTTTGTAGATGCCGTCCTGTTTCAAGGTCGTCATGCCGTCGGATATCGACTGCTCCCGAAGCTCTTCCACAAAGGATTTTTGCATGATCATTTTCTTCATGGTGGCCGTTCCTTCCAGCAATTCGTGCAAACCGGTCCTGCCCGCGTAACCGGAATCTCCACAAGCTGGACATCCCACGGCCCTCATTAATTTGGTGTTCTCGTCAAATTGGATGCCCAGTTTTGGAAAGTTTTCTTCGCCATACTCTCTCTCAAGAATATCAAATTCCTCTTTGGGCGGATGGAACTCTTCCTTGCATTTCTTGCAAAGGGTTCTCACCAGACGCTGGGCGATAATCAATAACAAGGCGTCCGCAAAGTTCAGAGGGTTCATTCCCATATCCAACAGGCGAGTGATGGTTTCCGGGGCGGAGTTGGTGTGCAGGGTGCTGAAAACCAAGT
The DNA here is from genome assembly GCA_029261555.1 of Nitrospinaceae bacterium. GTDB lineage: Bacteria > Nitrospinota > Nitrospinia > Nitrospinales > JACRGP01 > JAJDBB01. The sequence goes on from JAJDBB010000034.1 coordinate 7,270, forward strand.
GACCGGTCAGGGAAGCTTCCAGACCGATGGCACAGGTTTCGGAGTCGCGCATTTCCCCCACCATGATTACGTCCGGGTCGCCGCGCAGGAAGGACCGCATTGCTCTGGAGAAGTCCAATCCAATTTTGTTTAACATTTGCACCTGGCGCAGGCCCTTTTGCGTTATTTCCACGGGATCCTCGGCGGTCCAGATTTTTTTCTCCGGCGTGTTGATATAGCCCAAGCAGGAATGCAGGGTAGTGGTTTTTCCCGAACCGGTCGGTCCCACGACCAGAACCAGGCCGTAGGGTTTTTGCACCATGCTTTGCGTCAGCCCCAGGTTGCGCTGAGCGAAGTTCATGTTTTCCAACGGGATGGGTTTGCTGGCCGCCAAAATACGAAGCACGGCGTCTTCATTGCCGCCCACGGTGGGGCAGGTGGCGACGCGGTATTCGATATTGTTTTTCCCGTATTTCATTTTGATTTTTCCGTCCTGCGGGAGCCGCCGTTCGGCGATGTCCAAGCGGGACATGATCTTGATGCGGGAAATAATAGCTTGTTTGTATATGTAGGGGATTTCCTCGTAAATACGGCAGGCGCCGTCCTTACGATACCGGACCCGGAGAGTTTCTTTTCCTACCCCCGGTTCTATATGGATATCGGAGACGCCTTCGTCGTAAGCGTCGGTGAGAACTTTATTGACCAGTTTGACAATTGTACTGTCAGTTTCGCTGATGGCGTTGGCTTCGTCTACCTCCTGCGAGGTGTCAACTTCATCGTTTTCCTTCTCGCTTTTCAAGGCGTCGAGTAGGGAGGACATCTCTTCAAGTTGGAACTCATCGGAATGGTCGAGTTGCTCGTCCGCTCCCAGCGTGGAACTCAGGAACTCAATGATATCCACTTTCAATCCGACCTTGAATTCCAGTTGCTTTTTTACAAAAATCATTTTGATGTTCTGGATTTTATCCATGTTGGTGGGGTCGTTCATTAATATCACGACTTTGTCGTCCACCATATCCAAAGGAATCCAGAAATTTTTGAGCAAAAAGTTTTTGTTCAGGCCGGTCATGATTTGGGCCGAAAGCACGATGGTTTCGCTGTATCCCTGGTAAGGTTTGCCGTAAAAGTTTTCCAGCGAATCCCCGACGTCTTTTCTTTTAAGCCCCAAGTCTTTTAAGAGGATGGTTTCAATGTCGAGTTGATTTTTCCTGGCGTTCGCAATGGCGGTTGTCAACTCGTCTTCCGTAATCAACCCGTTATTGATGAGATGGCTAAATTTGGTCGGTCTTTGCTGAACAAACTTGCTCTGGTTGTGAAACGCCAGGCCCAGAGTTTCCGCGATAGTGGTCAGATATTTTTCGTCCTGTTCGGTAAAATTACCTCCGCCTTTTTTATTAATGAGCTGGATCACTCCCATCAACTGATTTTCTAAAAGCAAGGGGCTGGCGACAACGGATTTGGTCCGGATACCGGATTTTTGATCCCAGGAACTGTCGAACTCAAGGGCCGCATTGAATTTTTTTAATTCCGCCTCGTCGTAGACGTCTTTGATGTTGGCCAGTTTTTGTTCCACTCCCACACAACCCGCGATGCTTTTGGTGGAAAGGGGTACCCTGATTTCGTTGACGGCGTCGCCGGATTTGATTTTGGAATAGATTTCGTTTTTTGCCTGGTCCAGGGCGTAAATTGTTATCAAGCTGGCGTCAAACATTTCAAGGATCGAGTCTTTCAATTCCAAAAGAATTTCGTCGACGTTTTTCGCCGCATGGATGGCGTGGGAAAGGCTGAGGATTTTTTCCTCTTTACCTCCGCCCGTCGATCCGTTGCCCGATCCAGACGAGGCCGAGGAACTATTGCCTTCTTCATCCAGTTTGGCCAGAAGGCCGCCCAGGGAAGCGGATAATTCGCGAGCGGTTTTTTGATCTTCCACTGAAAACTTGTCCCCGCCCTGTTTGTTCAGCAGTTCCAAAACCCCAATCAGCTTCTTGTTGTGGGGGAGGGGAAGGACAAGGATTGATTTTGTTTTAAAATTGGTTTCGCGGTCGCGGGCGGAACCAAAGCCAAGATCCGAGTGGTACATGGACAGTTCGGACTTGGAATAGGCGTTAGCGATATTGATGGATTTCCCCATCGAACATACATAACCGGTCAGTGATTTCGTGGAGATGTCGAGTCTCAAGGCGTCGGCGCCGTCAATGGGATTGCGAGAGACGATTTGCCGCTTGGCGCGGTCCACTGAATAAATGGTGACCGCTTCACAATTGAATAATTCTTTCAACTCGTCGGCGACGTCTGGTAAAAGTTCGCCAGCGTTATCAGCAGATTTTATTTTGGAGGCGAGAGCTTTAACGGAAGCTTCATTTTGTGCAGAAGTCATATGCCTCAACTTTGATTTAAGCGCTCTTGAATTACAAGGAAAACAAATCCCTGCTCAATGGTCCATGCCATTGTAAACAATTCAATAAGGGTATCTTTTTTAGGCGTCTGACGCAATTAGTTTTTATAAAATTTTTTGTTGTGGTCGTACTCTATTGGGCTTCCTCGTATATGCCTGTGTATACAGGAAAGCCAATGGGTTTTTAATATTAGCTTTTAGCGGACTTATGAGCTTTTTTGCCTAATGCTGAGCGCCATGGAGTATTTCAAGGAATTCGAACTATAGGCGGGGATAACGGCAGCCGACTGGAAAGGCAAAAAAGTTTCGCCTTGATTTTTAATCCTCGCATGTTACAAATACCGCCATTAAAAACTGCCTGCATCTGAAGGATTCAAAAGCGTATGAAAGGTTTAATTCTGAGCGGCGGAAAAGGCACTCGCCTTCGTCCATTGACCTACACCCAGGCCAAGCAATTGGTTCCGGTCGCCAATAAGCCGATTTTGTTTTATGGAATCGAGTCGCTGGTGGAGGCGGGGATTAAGGACATTGGCATCGTGGTGGGCGATACCCACGCAGAAATCCGGGAGGCCGTTGGGAGCGGGTCCAGATGGGGCGCGCGGATAACGTTTATCCAGCAGGACGAACCTTTGGGGTTGGCGCACGCGGTAAAAATTTCCCAGGGGTTTTTGAAAAAGGATCCTTTTGTCATGTACCTCGGCGATAACATTATCGTCGGCGGAGTTCGGCAGTTCGCCGAACGGTTCCGTAAAGAAAAACCGAACTCCCAAATTTTACTGGCGCACGTTCCCAACCCGTCGGAATTTGGCGTGGCAGAACTTTTCAGGGGGAAGGTCGCCCGGTTGGTAGAGAAACCGAAAAAACCGAAGTCGGACCTGGCTCTGGTGGGAGTTTATCTTTTCGACCACAATATTTTTCATGCGGTGAACGCCATCAAACCGTCCAAGCGCGGTGAACTGGAAATCACCGACGCCATCCAGTACTTGGTTACAAAAAAATTCAACGTTCAGTCCCACATCATCGACGGCTGGTGGAAAGACACGGGAAAACTTGAGGATATGCTGGAGGCCAATCGGATTATTCTGGACTCCCTGCATCTCGACATCCGGGGTTCTGTGGACAAAAATTCCAAAGCCGATTTTAAGGTGGTTGTGGAAAAGGGAGCGAAAATTATAAATAGCACGATTCGCGGACCGGCGATTATTGGCAAAAATGCCAGGGTCGTCAACTCCTATGTTGGGCCGTTCACCTCAATTGAACGCGACGTTTATTTGGAAAATGTGGAGATCGAGCACAGTATTATTCTGGAGCACAGCAAGATCTGCAATATCAACACAAGAATCAGCGACAGCCTGATTGGCAAGAATGTCGTCATTGAGCCGGCTCCAGGCAGGCCGGAGTCTTATCAGTTTCTGGTCGGCGACAACAGTAGTTTCAAAATACATTAAGACGTTTCTAAGAATATGGAGTCGATGTGAAAATTCTTGTAACCGGAGGCGCGGGTTTTATCGGTAGCAACTTCATCCGTCTTTTTCTCAATGAGAAACCGGACGGGAAAGTCGTCAACTTGGATAAATTGACGTACGCGGGAAACTTGGAGAGCCTCAAGGACTTGGAGGACAATCCGCGCTATCGTTTTGTGAAGGGTGATATTTGCGACGAGGTATTAGCCGGGGAGTTGATGAGAGAAGGCGTCGACGTCGTCGTGCATTTCGCGGCGGAATCTCACGTTGATCGAAGTATTGAGGACCCGCACGTTTTTTTGTACACCAATATCCTGGGAACGCATAACCTACTCAATTGCGCGCGGGACGCAGGTATTTCCCGGTTTGTGAACGTTTCCACGGACGAGGTTTACGGCAGTCTGGGGCCGACGGGTTATTTCACCGAAGCAAGCCCCATTCAGCCGAACAGTCCATACTCGGCTAGCAAGACCAGCGCCGACCTGTTTTGCCGGGCTTTTTTTGAGACCTATTCCTTCCCCGTAATTACAACGCGTTGCTGTAATAACTACGGTCCTTACCAGTTTCCCGAAAAATTGATTCCTTTTTTCATTACCAACCTGATGGATGATCAACCCGTTCCCATTTATGGCGACGGTTTGAATATCCGCGACTGGATTCACGTTGAGGATCACAACCGGGCTTTGATGGCGGTGATGGAAAAGGGAAGGCCGGGAGAGGTTTATAATATTGGGAGCCGACAGGAAAAAACCAATATGGAAATCACTGAGACGCTTCTTAATGAAATGGGCAAGCCCGATTCATTGAAAAAGTATGTTGAGGACAGGCTTGGACATGATCGCCGTTACGCCATCGACCCGGAAAAACTGGAAAAGGAACTCGGTTGGAAACCGCAAAAATCATTTGAGCAGGGAATTAAAGACGCTGTTGCCTGGTACCAGGACAACGAGGATTGGTGGCGGCCTCTCAAGGAAAAAGTTGCAAAAAACCATTAACGTCGAAACGTTGAATTCCATAACCAGCCATTATATTGCGCGATGAAAATCCTTGTCATAGGAGCCAGCGGCATGCTCGGGCACGATTTGGTCCGGGTGTTTGAGGAAAGCCGCTTCGAAGTTTTAAAGCCCTCCCATTCCGAACTGGATATCGCCGACCCTCAATCTGCACAAAAATATATAGTCGGGCAGAGGCCGGTGTGGGTGGTTCTTTCCGCCGCCTACACGCGGGTGGACGATTGCGAAACCAACCGCGATCTTGCCATGAAGGTGAACGCTGAAGGGGCGGCCAACGTGGCTCGCGCCTGCAGCGAGGCGGAAGCAAAAATGGTATACGTCAGCACCGATTACGTTTTTCAGGGGGACAAGGATTCGCCTTGCGGCGAGGACGACCCCACCGACCCGATCAATGTCTACGGGGCCAGCAAGCTGGCGGGAGAAAATTATGTTCGGGAAATCGTTCCCCACCACCTGATCATTCGCACTTCGTGGCTTTACGGTTTGAATGGCAATAATTTTGTCGAGGCGATTTTAAAAAAAGCGGGCGAGGTTTCTGAGCTAAAGGTAGTGAACGATCAACAGGGATCGCCCACCAACACACGCGACCTGGCGGAAGGAATTGCCCGCTTGCTAGGCAAAAACGCCCAGGGAGCGTTTAATGTTACCAATACGGAGAGTTGCACCTGGTTTGATTTCGCAAAAAATATTTTGAGTTTGAAAAAGGTTCAAGGAGTTGAAGTTAAGCCTGTTTCTACCGCAGAATTCAATGCCCCCGCCCGGCGGCCCGCCTTCTCAATTTTGTCCCCGGAAAAATATATCGCGACCACAGGCTGTTCTTTAAGGCCCTGGAAGGAAGCGCTTAAGTCATATATGTCCTCACGGAAGAATTAAAATTCCCGCGTAAAACTAGTTCCTATTTTTTAAGGCAAAACCTTGGAGGAAAACCTCAGAAAAGTGGGAGGTTATAGCTCACTTTCGGCAAGAGTATCATTTTTGACAGGTATGGAAGTTGCATTAAACTTTTGAGTGGATTTTTTCTGCTCACAGTTTAAAATGTATTAGTCGGCGGTTTTTTGTAAAACCAATTCAAAAGCCACCCGTTAGTCCCTTTTGGAATTTTTTTTCATAAAACTGTCAACTTGTGGCATTTTTGAAAAAGTTCTGATACAATATTCAACTGTTGTTCTAACGTACTGATTTTTAAATAGTAATTGTTAGATAATTTTTCAAACAGGTTGTATAAAAAAGGGGCGCCCGATGAGCTTTGTCAGGGAAAGAGTGATGAGCAATATTTTGATTGTTGAAGATCATGACATGACTCGCAAGGTTTTGAATCGCCGTCTTGCCAAAGAAGGGCATAAGGTGATGGAAGCTTCCAACGGGTTTTCCGGGATCCAAATTTTGGAAGAGGAAGACGTCGACCTGGTGATTATGGATTTTATGATGAAAACCATGAACGGGATGCAGACGTTTGAGAAAATGAAGGAGATCAAACCTTCGGTTCCTTGTATCATGGTCACCGCCTATGCCCATGCCGGTTTGGTCAAGCAGTTTGTCGACGAAGGCGGCGCTGATTTTCTTGTCAAACCTATCCGCGAAGATTTCGAAGAGCGGGTGAGCAACATTCTCGGAAAAAATAAAAAAGATGACGATGACGAAGACGATGACGAAGAGGATATTTTAGCGGATTTCGTTTAAACCCAATTTCCTGCGCGACTTTTTTCTTTCCTGACTGTTTTCCTGCATTCTGCACACCGGGCGTCTCCACCTCATATTTGGTTTTGCCCCTCGCGATATTTTGTGCGTGTTCTGTTGCCATTGATTTTTAAATATCCTGGCATTACATTAACTAGTTAGAGATATATTTAAAATCCAGCGGTTTTCGACCCGCTGGCCGAGCAGATGCCCGGTGCCAATTTTTATGATTTGCAAGTCTAACGCGGCTTGTAGCTCTCACCGTGTAAGGCGCGCCTACTGAGTCTAGCAGCACGCTGGCGGGCGAATTGAGGAAGCAATAAACCTCGAATGAGTCGAGTTTCCTTAAAATTTTATGGAAGGGGCGTTTTATGACAGATTCAAATAAAGGGCATACATTTGATGAGAGCCGAAATTGGGCGGAAAAAGTTTTGGGATTTTTTGACGGCGCGCGGGAGACCGTTGAAACCGCCCGCCAAACCCTCAACATTCTCATGGAAAAATTCTACCTTTCCTCCTGCGACCGGTTTAAAAGCGCCGACCTGAAATACGAATTCAAGTTGATGGATTTTGTTTTAGGCGGATTGAGTTTTGCCTTGCTGGTCGGGGCTGGAGCCTTTCTTTTGGCGGGAACGGGCCTGCTGGCTTACCAGACAGTTTTATGGTTGCAAGACGGCGCGTGGACCGCGTATCCCATCAGGGTCGTTTTTGATTTTGTTTTCCAGGGTTCCATAATCCAGGCTTGGATTGTCTCTCCGGAATCCTGGCTGGGACTTCACCAATTGGTTTTATGGGGACTGGAAAATATACCGACGTCTGTCGTCCTCATCCTTCAGGGCGTTTTAGGCGTCTTGATCATGTCGGCTGTTATTGCCTCCGGCGTTTCTTTTCGATTTTATCAATCCAACCGAAGCGACGGCGGGAACGATTCATAGAAATCCTTAAAGCCACCCTCGTGCCCAGTGCAATCCTGTTTCGTCAACCTGGCCGGGCGGTTTTAAAACGCGAAACGGTCCGGGTGCGTCCTCATACTATTTTTTCTTGCATGAGTTTAGAGTTTATGCGAACCTGAAGTTGCCGTTTCAAGATGCCTCATATGCGGTAGGGTTCACCTGTGGTTAACAGCCAGCATCCTCAGAGGGCGATTCCATGTCATTGTCCACGCTTTACAAAAAACCCGAAGTTATACTGACCACGGCTAAAACGTCGAAGCATCTTGAGCAACTAAAAGTCGTGAAATGTATCGGGATGATTTTGATTACTTATTATCTGACCACCTTTGAGTTTCAGAACAGCTTTCTGCTTTCCGTCTCCACCGTAATGCTTTTGATTGGGTTGACCATGACGGTGTTGACTCGACCCAAAGTTGTTCTGGACGGCTATAAGAACAATATGGAGATTTCCGGCTCACGGGAATTTTCGCAAAAGATCATGCTGGATCCCGCCTCTGTTGCCCGGGTTCAGGTTCAAACGAGAAACGACCGTAAAATAAAAATAGGAAAAAATCGCAAAGCGAAAGTTTTGTATTTCCCCCGGGTGGTAATGAAAAGTAAAAACCCTAACGGCGGCAAGGGGAAAACGATAGATTGTTTTGAATTGGAAGATTTGGGTCAGGCGAATTACGCCGCCGCGCTGATTGCCGCGTTCACTAGGAAACAGGCCTACGATTTTCGCGGAAAGGCCATCACTCCTCTAGGTAGCTACATCCCCACCAAATTTGTTGAAGGTGAAAAGCCCGTTTCTTTGATGCGAAGCGAATACATCAACGCCCGAAGTTAGTTTCTTAATTTTAGCGCCAATGGGGCTTTTTCCCCAAAACTCCTCCCTCCGTTCCGGCCTTAATAGTTAACTGAGTCCCTTTTGGGGCGGCCCATGAAACCAGCTGTCAGAGTGAGTCAGGTTTTCTTTAAAAATTGATTTGCGTCCGGCTTGAGTCTAAACTGAATTCCGCTGAGAAATTATGAAGGTGGGAGGTTGAATGGACAAGCTGGAAGCCGTGCAAAAGGTTTTGCGGTTTAGCGACAAGGTGAGAGAGTGGTGCGAATCGGAGAACTCCGTTTTCTTTGACGATTTTGACAACCACAATGTCGACGATTATGATGGAGGCTACGGTGGATTGGCCGATCAAATTATAGACAAGGGTCTGGAAGAAAAGATTCTAGACGACGAAGATCTGGCGGAATTATAAAGTCCTCTTATAAATGGCCGTCCGGCGTGAAATTTAAAGTTTAGAGCCAGAAATTGCGTGGATATTCCCGATGATCGTGTATTTAAAGGAGCCGACCTGTCCGGAAGGGATTTAACGGCGACGGATTTGAGCGGAGCCGATCTTAGCGAGACCGACATGACGGAAACCGACTTAAGCGGCGCGGTTTTAACTGGAGCCAACCTGACGCGCACTCTGGCGTTTCGCGGGCGTTTTCGGGAGGCGGACCTTAGCGACGCGAAAATGTTTGAAGCCAACCTAAGCGAGGCTAACGTCAGCGAAGCCGTTCTCAACGGAGCCAACCTCAGTGGGGCTGATCTTGAGTGCGTCGACTTTCGGTACAGCTCCCTGGTTGGGGCGAATCTCACGGAAGCCAACCTCACCGGAGGCTATTTAAGCCACGCCGATTTTCGCGACGCAAACTTTGAAAATGCCGATCTAAAAGCCGCCATCCTGGAAGGCTCAAATTTATCCGGCTCGATTTTTAAAGGCGCCAACCTGAGCCACTCTCAACTCAATGGAACAGATTTATCGGCAGCCGATTTCAGTAATGCGGACTTGATCGTTGTAAATTTTTGCGACGCTGACTTTAAGGACGCTAATTTGAGCGGAGCTGATCTTAGAGGGAGCGATCTCAAAACCGCAAAAAACCTGACCTGCGATCAAATATCCTGCGCCCGGTTGGACAAGGCGTCCTTGTTGCCGGACTATCTGGATATCATTTGGGTGTCCGAGGAAGAATTTGAATGCAGGGGATAGCGGGGGAGAGAGGGACTTTGGGCGCGGCGATTGGACAAAGAAACATGATTTATCCCAATCCGCCGTTTTCCTTAAATTAAATTAATGTTGTGTTAACATGACTTTAATATTAAAGCGCTATTTTAAAAACAGGAATAACTTCAGGCCATTTCTTATCTGGGTTTCTTCGATTGATGCATGAAGGCTTGCCCAAATTTGTAAAAGGTTACGACAGGATGATTACTTTTAAAGAAAAACGAAGGTAGGAGGATTTGACAATGCGCAAGCTTTTTAAAATTTCGATGGCGTTGGTTTTAGCCCTGCTGTTGGGCTTTCCCCTTTCTTTTGGAAACGTTGAATTGTTTCCAGACGCCTTGTCCAAGGCCCAGGCGCTGAGCGCGGGTAAGGATCCGGTTGGGACCAATATTATCGTTAAAATCGCCAAAGAGAAAAACATCGCCGTGGTCAACGTGAGCGTCAAGGCAAAAAAGCAAAATGTGGTGCAACGGCCTCGCGGCCCGCAACGCAGGGGACCGAGAGGGCCCAGGGGACCCGGAGGACCTGGAGGGAAAAATGATTTTTATGATCGGTTCCAGGATTTCTTTGACAGGTTTCCAGAGCAACGTCCGCGCGGCGGCACGGGGTCCGGTTTTATAATTGATCCGGAAGGACTGATTTTGACTAATCATCACGTTGTGGAAAATGCAGAATCCATTGTGGTGACTTACGACGACGATAAAGAATACGATGCCGAGTTGATCGGTTCCGATTCTAAAACGGACGTCGCTCTGATCAAAATCATTCAGGAAGGCGACTCCAAAGTTAAATTCACTCATTTATCGCTTGGGAATTCCGACAATCTGGAAGTTGGGGAATGGGTTGTGGCCATTGGAAATCCTTTTGGACTGAGCCATACGGTGACAACGGGAATTGTCAGCGCTAAGGGCAGGAATATTGGCGCCGGACCTTATGATGAATTTATACAAACCGACGCCTCAATCAATCCCGGCAACAGCGGAGGACCCTTGCTGAATATGGATGGCGACGTTATTGGGATCAATACCGCTATTATTTCCGGCAATACCGGCGGAAATGTGGGGATTGGATTTGCCATTCCAATTAACATGACCAAATCCATTATCAAAGACCTCAAGGAAACCGGAAAAGTAACGCGCGGATGGCTGGGGGTCATGATCCAGAGAATCACTCCGGAACTGGCGGCCTCGCTTGGATTGAAAGGCCACGACGGCGCCTTGGTCGGAGACGTTATTCCGGGCAGTCCGGCGGCCGAAGCAGGCGTCAAACGCGGAGACGTTATTTTAAAGTTCAACGACGTTGCGGTAAAAAAAATGGAAGAGTTGCCTAAAATCGTCGCCGGAACCCGTCCCGGTCAGGTAATTCCGGTTCAGATAATTCGCGACGGTAAGGAGAAAAGCCTGAACGTCACTATTGCCCGCTTGAAATCCAAGGAAGAGAAAGTGGCTTCGTTGGGCGTGAACCTGGGCGCCACCGTTCAGGACATTACTCCGGAACTGGCCGAAAGCATGAACCTGGACAGCTCGGCTGGGGTATTGGTTTCCGAAGTGACGCCCGGTCAGCCGGCCAAGGAATCCGGTTTGAGACGCGGCGACGTTATTCTGGAAGTTAACCGGAATCCGGTCAATAACGTGAACGAGTTTAATCAGGCCGTTATCAAGACTCAAAAAAAGGGGACGGTTTTGATGCTGGTCAAGCGGGACGGAAATACGATTTACGTCGCCGTCAAATTAGGCTGATTTCTTTTACCCGCATTTTAAAATTAGAGGCTCAACCCTTTATTGGGTTGAGCCTTTTTTTTATAAAAAAAGACCCCCGGAAGAACCGGGGGTCCTAATAAAACTGGATGCTACTTTTTGGAGGAGTAAGCATTCATAGTACTTTATAAGCAAATCCCAAGCCAAAGGCTGACTTTGGGATAAGCGTAACCTGATTGTGAAGGTCGACCTGTTACCCATTGTAAACAAAGTGTTTTGTGGCAGGCGCAAAACATCCTGTTTTCACGAGACGACTTGAGAGGGACGGGAGAGGCAATCAATTGACGCAATTTTGAACATGCTGAGACAATTTTTGTTCAAAAACGGAGCAAAATTGCTCCCTGGTGGATAGTGAGAAATAGATTTTCTGTTCTATCAGGGGAGGGCGAGGCAAGTAAACAGGGCCGTGAAATACAAATGTCAAAAATTCAAAAAGTGAGAGTTTTTTGCGGAGTCGTCTTTTAAAAAATCATGGTCAAGGTCTTCTCCCTGGGCAAACTCTTTTTCCGCGGCGGCTGCCTTTTTTTGACCGGCCAATATTATCTGCAAGTTATTTTTCGCCTGGTCCAGGTTGGGGTTGATTTCCAGAGCCTTGGAATAAGCCGCCTTGGCGTGCAGGAAATTTTTCTTGAAATAATAGAAAAGATTGCCCAAGTTCAACAGCGCCGATTCGCTGTTTGGATTCAACTCGACGGCACGGCTGAATTCCTTTTCGGCCAGGCTGTATTTCTTTTGCCGGGCATACAATTCTCCCAATTGATTATGGATCGTCGGTGAATCCGGTTTGAGGCTCAAGGCCGCGCGAAAATTTTCCATTGCGACCTGTAAATCGTTTTCTCTCATCCGCAACAATCCAAGCTGCAGGTATAGGGAAGAATCCCGATACTCCAGTTCCAATGCCCGGTTAAATTCTTTTTCCGCTTCCGAAAAACTTTGACGTTCAAGCAAATAATCTCCGGCATTCTTATGGGCCTCGCCGGAAAACAAATCCAGGACTTCCCAAGTTTGATGGAACTCGTTCAAACTTTTTAAAATTTCCTGTCGCTCTAAAATATCCGTCCGCACGTTTGAAGGGCTTTCAGAAGACTCTTTTTTAACGGCGATTTTTTTGGCGGGTTTGGGTGGGAGGTTGTTCAGTTCAGGAGACAGCGCAAAGGCGGGTAGGTCGGAAAGAAAAACAAAAACAAACAGTAAAAAAAACCGGCCTAAATTCTCTTTATTTTGTAATAAAGCGAACATACTATTATTTGTACGCCTATTTTTTTGTTTTGGCAAGGATGAGTTTACGGGGATCCAACGCCCCATTCAGGCAGGGATTTATTCGTTGTGCCACGAATTCCGCTTGGGCTTCCAGCTCTGAAAAAACCGCCGACGCAGTTCATATAAGCGGGCTTCAGATAAAATGAGAAGCTGTTTCGGTATTTGCAAAACCCATTGTTTTATTGTAATGTAGCAATATCCACATAAATATTGGGATCCGATCATGAAGTCTCAGGAAAAGTTCTCGCAATACCTTAGAAGAAGGGGTTTGACGAAAGTTTGTCGCTCTTTTCTCGTGCTCGGTATCTTCAATCTGCTGTTTTTGCCCTGGATGCATTTTCATCCGGGAAACACCCATTCCCATTCGGGTCAGATTGCAACCCATCACCATCAGGGGCATTTGCATTCTCCTGAATTGGAAACCGTCGCGCATTTTTTCAATGCCCATCCGGACGACCCGGCAACGGACGCCCCCTTACATCATTCACATTCTTCGCAGGAACACGACTCCGATCTAGCCGGGCATTCCATACTTGCTTTAAATACTGCTGGGAAAGCGCCAACTCTGACAACGGTCGACAAGTATTTTAGCGACTTGGCGCCGGCCGTCCATCTGGTCGGAAATTCTATTCCCCTCCGTGAGATTTCGACCTGGCACATTTCTGTCTTTGATTTAAGTCCTCCCATGCGAGGCCCCCCTACCTCCATCTGATTTTTCCCTTATTTTTTATTCAAAATTAATTTGTTTGCTTTCAGCCCAATGCAAGGCGTATGTCTGGCATGTTGGTTGAGCCTTTAAAGTTATAGGAACAATTCCATGAATTGCTTTCTCAAGGGAGCTGTGTCTCTGATGGCGATCGCCGTCTTTTGCACACAGAATGTCTCCGCACAAAATATATCGGAGCCGACACAGTCGGCAACCCCGACCGGAGCGCTGACTTTGGATCAAGCGCTTGCCAAAGTCTTGCTCAAGAACCCCGGGTTGCAGGCGTTTTCCCTGGAAGTGCGCGCGCGCGAAGCGCGGACCCTGCAGGCCGGTTTGTGGCCCAATCCCCAATTGCAGGTTCAATCGGAAGACATAACCGGTACGGGGGATTTCGACAGTTTTCGAAAAGCGCAGACCACTGTTCAACTCAATCAATGGATTCGGTTGGGCGGAAAAATTGCAAAGAAGGAACGGGTGGCGGCGCTGTCCAAGGATTTAGCGCAATGGGACTATGAGATCCAGAGAATGGACGTCTTGACCCGAGCCGGTCAGGCGTTCATCGAACTGCTGGCCTGGCAGGAGAAATTGAAGCTGGCCGATGAATTGGTTCGTCTTTCGAAAACCAGTTTGCAAACCGTCTCCGCCCGGGTGGAAAGCGGGAAGGTCTCCTCCATTCAAAAGGTGAAGGCCCGAGTGGCGTTATCCAAAACCCGGTTAGACCGTGAAAAGGTTCTCAGCCAATTGAAATCTGCCAAACGTCGGCTGGGAGCCAGTTGGGCGGAACCCAATCCTCGCTTTGACGCCGTCCTGGGAGATATTTATACGGTGGCGGCATTGCCCGCTTATGAATCCCTGCTCGATCAGGTGAAGGGGAACCCCAACTTAACCCGTTGGGCGGCGGAGATGGCGCATCGGCAAGCTAAGGTTGAATTCGAAAAATCCAAGGCCGTCCCGGACGTTCAACTGCAAGGAGCGTTTCGCCGGATTGAAAGCGATCAGGAAAATACTCTGGTCGTGGGCATAACGGTTCCTCTCAATATTTTCAACCGCAACCAGGGCGGGATTTCTGAAGCGCGTCACCGGTTAGCAAAAGTGGAAGCGGAAAAATCCGCCGTACGGTTGCAACTGCAAACGACGCTGGCCGAAATATACAATAAGTTGACTTTCTCCCACCGTCAGGCGACGACGCTCAAAAATGAAATTCTCCCCGGAGCGCAGACGGCCTTCGACGCGATGCAGGAGGGATACCGCTTTGGTAAATTCGGATTGATGGACGTGTTGGACAGTCAGCGAACTTTTTTTGAATCCAAATCGCGCTATCTGGAGGCATTGGGTAATTACCATAAAGCGGTTTTAGCCATTGAACGGATTGTCGGGAATTCACTCGCGGCGGTCAACCTGACTGCAATAAAGCCTGAAAGAGAAACGGGACAATGAAAAGAAATTTTTTAATTCCAATAACGGCGATCCTTGCGATTGGGGTTTTTATGGGCGGACTAATTCTAAACATGGATATCGCTTCGGTAGGCGACAATCCGCACGAACCTGCCTTGAAACCTGAACAGGCAGGCGCCATTCCAAGAGGACCGCATGGCGGTTGGTTGTTTTCTCAAAATGATTTACAAGTCGAGGTTAAAATTTTTGAAACCGGCGTTCCTCCTCAATTCAGGGTTTATGTAGCCGACGTCTCGGGCAAATCGAAGCCTCTCCATGAAGTGGACTTAACCATCCATTTGAACAGGTTGGACCGGATTGATGAAATTCATTTTAAACCGGTGGGCGACTACCTGCTGGGCGATACGACCGTTGTAGAGCCACATTCCTTCGATGTAAAAATCCATGCCAGGTGGAAAGAGGGAACCTATGAATGGGAGTTTTCCCAAATTGAGGCCCGGGCGGAATTGCCCGAGGAAGCGATTAAAAATGCCAACGTTTCCATTCAAAAGGCAGGCCCGGCCAAACTGAAAACCCGGCTCAAATTAACCGGAGAAATCGGCCTTAACGAGAAGAAGGTTGTTCACATCGTTCCGCGGCTCGACGGCGTCGTGAAAAAAGTTTTTAAAGATTTGGGCGACCGGGTTGTTCCGGGAGACGCTTTGGCCATAATTGAAAGCCGGGAATTGGCCGACGCCAAAATCAATTATCTGGCGGCTGTTAAACAAGCCGATCTAACGAAAGCCGATATTGAAAGGGAAAGCCTGCTGTTTGCAAACACCACCCGCATGCTGAACCTTCTGCAAAAGAATCTTGACTTGGAGGAAGTCTATCGCGAACTGAAGGACCTTAAAATAGGGAAAAGCCGGGAATTGCTCATCCCCGCTTATGCAAAATTGAGTTTGACAAGGTCGGTTTATCTGCGCGAAAAAAAGTTGCTTGGAAAGGGAATTTCTTCGGAGTCTGAATATTTGCTGGCTGAGGAGAATTACAAGAGCGGGGAAGCCAAATACGTTGCCTTACGGGAAAAGATTGCCTACGACGGTCAATGGGCGGTCCGCCAGAAAAATCGAACCCATGAGATGGAAAAACTCAATCTCCAGACGGCGAGGCAAAAACTGTTTGCATTGGGTTTAACCGGCCAGGAAGTCGGAGCGTTGTCAGGCCAGAAGGAGCATGCTTTCACCCGGTATGAGTTGAGGTCGCCTTTGGGGGGAGTGATCATTCAAAAGCACTTGTCCATTGGAGAGGCGGTAAAAAATGACGACGCTATTTTTCTTCTCGCCGATTTATCAGAGGTGTGGGCGAACATCGCCATTCCCGTCAGGGATCTTAAGTCCGTAAACCTGGGCCAAAGCGTCGCCGTCAAGGATGAAAATCTTAAAATAGAAGCCAAAGGAAAGCTGACGTATCTCGATTCAATAATAGACAAAAAGAACCGGACGGTCACAGGCCGGGTGGTGATTTCAAACCCAAAACTTGAATGGCGTCCGGGCGCCTTTGTCTCGCTGGAATTGCTCCTTGACGAACGCGCTGTTCCTATTGCCGTGTCAACCCAAGCCATCCAGACGATTAGAGATTGGTCCGTTGTGTTTGTCAAATACGGGAATTTCTTTGAAGCTCGACCTCTGGAATTGGGACAAAACGACGGCGATTGGGTAGAGGTATTACAAGGTTTGTCCGCAGGGGAGAGCTACGCGGCGCAAAACAGTTTCGTGGTAAAAGCGGAAATTGAAAAATCATCCGCCGTTCACGACCACTAATTGAAAGACTTTTCCATGCTTGAAGTAATTTTAAGATTTTCCATTAGGCAAAGGGCATTTGTGATATTAGGGGCTCTGGCAATGGCCGCGCTGGGAGCGTACAATTTCCAAATCCTGCCAATCGACGCCGTACCCGATATCACCAACGTACAGGTGCAGATCAATACCGAGGCGCGCGGCTTTACCCCTCTTGAAGTGGAGACGCGCATCACCTTCCCCATCGAAACCGTTGTTGCGGGAACCCCAAAGTTATCTTACACGCGTTCAATTTCCCGGTACGGATTGTCTCAGGTTACCGTGGTATTTGAGGACGGCACGGACATTTACTTTGCGCGGCAATTGCTCAACGCCCGCCTTCAAGAAGCGAAGGGAAATCTTCCCGCTAACGTGGAACCCGTCATGGGACCCATCACCACGGGTTTGGGCGAGATTTTTATGTGGACGGTGAACCAAACGGAAGGCTTCAGGAAACCTGATGGAAGTTCCTACTCGCCCACGGAATTAAGAACCATTCAGGATTGGATTATCCGTCCCCAGTTGCGCAATATTCCAGGCGTTGCGGACGTTAATAGTATCGGTGGTTTTGTAAAGCAATACCACGTCGCCCCGAACCCGGAAAAACTGATGGCCTATGGAATCACTTTCAGAGGCGTCATGGAAGCGCTGATAAAAAACAACTCCAACATGGGAGCGGGCTATATTGAACACAGCGGTGAACAATACCTTATCAGAACTCCAGGACAGGTCTCAGGGATTGAAGATATCGGGAAAATCATCGTCGGTTCCCATAAAGGAACGCCAATTTATATTAAGGACGTCGCGGAAGTTGCTCCAGGAAAAGAAATGCGGACAGGCGCCGCCACGCAAGACGGAAACGAAGTCGTTCTCGGCACTGTATTTATGCTGAAAGGAGAAAATAGCCGCACAGTTTCGTTAAGAGTCGCCGAAAAATTGCAGGAGATCAACCGCGTCCTGCCGGAGGGAGTCGCGGCTAAAACGGTCTATGACCGCACGGACCTGGTCAACGCCACGCTCAAAACGGTAAGAAACAATCTTATCGAAGGAGCTTCATTGGTCGTTGCCGTTCTATTTCTGCTCCTGGGAAATATCCGCGCTGCTATCATCACCGCCCTGGTCATTCCTCTTTCCATGCTGTTCGCAGTCACCGGCATGGTCGGCAACCGAATCAGCGGCAACCTTCTCAGTCTGGGCGCCATCGATTTCGGTATCATTATTGACGGCGCCGTCATCATTGTAGAAAATTGTAGCCGCCGCTTAGCGGAAGAACAAAATAGGTTGGGACGTATCTTGAATCGCGACGAGCGTTTCGGAATCGTTGCCTACGCCACCAAAGAGGTCTCCCGGCCAAGCATCTTTGGTGGCTTCATTATCATGATTGTTTATTTGCCCATCCTGACTCTCACCGGCGTTGAAGGGAAAATGTTCCAGCCGATGGCGTTTACCGTCCTGGCGGCGCTGATCGGAGCCATGATTTTATCCGTCACCTTTATCCCCGCCGCAGTCGCACAATTTTCATCAGGCCATGTTTCGGAAAAGGAAAATCCTTTGTTGAAATGGGTTCGCGATATTTATGAACCCTTGTTGAACCTTTCTCTGAATAATCGGCCCACGGTCATTACTTTTTCCGGAGTTCTTGTGGTCCTCAGTCTTCTTTTGTCCACGCGCCTGGGGAGCGAGTTTCTTCCGACTCTGGACGAAAGGGATCTTGCCATCCATGCCTTGCGCGTTCCGGGTACCAGTCTTTCACAGGCGCTGGAGATGCAGGACACGCTGGAGAAAAAGATCAAGGAACTCCCGGAAGTGAATTACGTGTTTGCCAAGATAGGCACGGCGGAAATTGCCACCGACCCCATGCCGCCGAGCGTCGCGGACGTATTTGCGATCATTAAGCCCCGGTCCGAATGGCCTGATCCCGACCGGCCTAAATCCGACTTTATCAGGGAGCTGGAACAAAAACTTGCGCAAGTCCCCGGCAATAAATACGAAATCATCCAGCCAATTGAAATGCGTTTCAACGAATTGATTGCCGGCGTTCGCAGCGACATAGCGGTGAAGGTGTTTGGCGACGATCTGGAAGTCCTCGTCGCCAAAGCCAAGGAAATTGAGAAGGTTATTTCTGGAATTGCCGGCGCGGCCGACGTAGGGGTGGAGCAGGTAACCGGACTTCCCATGCTGACCCTTGAAATGGACCGGGATCTGATGGCTCGCCTGGGAATAAATGTTTCCGACGTTCAAGACGTCGTGGCGATCGCCATCGGAGGGAAAACCGCGGGAAAGGTTTACGAAGGCGACCGGCGATTTGAAATCATGGTGAGGTTGCCGGAGGATATACGAACAAATATAGAACGCCTTAAAAGAATTCCCATTGCCTTGCCAAAAAATTTCTCCGATCAGCGCGATGTTTTCCCTTCGGTGAAAATACCCGGAAGCGGTCAAAACCTGGGCTACATTCCACTTTCCGCCGTGGCGGAGTTTTCGGTCATAAAAGGTCCAAATCAAATCAGCAGGGAAAACGGCAAACGCCGGGTCGTCGTGACGGCCAATGTCAGAGGCCGCGACCTGGGTTCCTTTGTACAAGAGAGCCAAAAAACCATTGCAGAAAAAGTTCCCCTCGCCCCCGGTTATTGGATCGCCTGGGGCGGGCAGTTCGAGCATCTGATTTCTGCTGCTCGGCGATTGTGGATTGTGGTTCCCCTCGCTCTTTCACTAATTTTCCTCATGTTGTTTGCCGCATTTGGCAATGTAAAAAATTCGCTGCTTGTTTTCACGGGAATTCCGCTGGCGCTAACGGGAGGTTTCTTCTCCCTATGGGTCAGGGGCATTCCCTTGTCTATTTCCGCCGCAATCGGCTTCATCGCCCTTTCAGGCGTCGCCGTGTTGAACGGGTTGGTGATGATTTCCTTTATAGAGGAATTGCGGGGAAAAGGACTTTCTTTGGACGAGGCCGTCCGGCAAGGGTCTCTCACTCGATTGAGACCTGTGTTGATGACGGCGCTTGTCGCGTCGTTAGGATTTGTTCCCATGGCCTTGGCCACAGGCGTCGGAGCGGAAGTGCAAAGACCCTTGGCCACGGTTGTGATAGGCGGCATTTTATCTTCGACCGCGTTAACTTTATTGGTCCTCCCGGCTTTGTACTATTCCGTTCAATCGACAAAACGCCTTCCGAAAAAACTTTCAGACGCCTGGTAAATTAAAGAAAGAGCGTCAAAAATTCCGATAGGATAAAAACCTTAAAGCTGACTTTTATCTATGGGCGTAAGGGAAGGGCAATAGCATTTGGCCAGCGTCAGCCGCAAAGAAAAAAGGCTTAGGGCCTTCGCCATAAGCCTCTTGCAGGCTATCTACTTGAATGCTATCCCGTTTCATGGGCCGTCAACTCTTCAAAAAACGACTCGTACGATTTGATAACTCCGGTTGTTGAGTGAGGCGTCTCCATTCTTCCCAGCCATAACGCCGTAACCGTCCGGTTGCCGTTGTCCTCTTCAATCCGTCCTTTAACGACAAAAGGTCCCTTGTCTGTCAGGACGCCGCCAAACTGTTTGTAGACTCTGGGGAACAACGTAACCTCAAATATACCCGTCGGGTCCTCCAGGCTGATAAATTTCATCAATTCTCCCTTGGCCGTGCGGGCGCTTTTGTATGTGACAAGCAGACCCAACATGGTCGCCAATCGGCGGCGGCGTTTGAACAAATCCTTTGCCCGCGTGAAGCCTTTGGGCCACCGCTCGTTTGTAATCCCGTACAACGTCATCGGATGCGACGTCGCCGCAAGCTCCAGCGTATTTATTTCTGCCAGGAGTTTTTCAACTTCGTCAAGCTCGGGCAAGTTGGCTTCTCTGCACGGGCGTTCCATGTTTAAAGGCAACACGGTTTGCGCTTCATCCACTGGAGAGGAATGTTCCCGGCGCCACTTGAAGATTTCTATAAACATCGAAGGACGCGACAATCCCAGGTTATCTAATGCCCCGCAATGGATCAGATTTTCCGCTTCCGAAAAATCCGGCTGGACCCGTTCTAAAAAATCCTGGGCCGATTGAAACACGCGCTCTTTTCTGATGTTTATTATTTTGTTGATCGTCTCCCGGCTCAGCCCTTGAACCTGCATCAGGCCAACCCGAATGGCGTCGGGGCGTTCGGCGAAAAACTCATAACGACTGTGGTTGATATGAGGAGGCAGGATGATCACTCCCAATCGCCGCGCTTCTTCAACGTAAGCGCAGACGTCGTAAAACCCGCCTTGATTGGTCAGAACGGCGGCCATGAACTCGGCGGGATAATGGGCCTTTAGATATGCGGCCCGGTAGGAAACCAGAGCGAACGACGCGGAGTGCGCCTTGCAGAACGAGTATCCGGCGAAACTTTCGATCTGCCGCCAGATTTCGTTGCGGATTTTTTCCGAAATGCCGTTTCGCGCCGCTCCGTTGAGAAACTGTTCGCGGTAGGTTTCCATGCGTTCCCAATCCCGCTTTTTGCTCATACATTTCCTGAGACCCTCGGCTTCCCCCAGGCTCATACCGGCCACGGAATGCGCCGCTTTGATAACGTCCTCCTGGTAAATCATGACGCCGTAGGTCTCCGAAAGCGCCTCCTCCAGTTTTGGATGCAGATAAACGACGGGTTCTTTGCCGTTGTGTCGTTTGATATAGGCTTGCATCATGCCGCTGGACGCCACGCCGGGGCGAATGATGGAACTTGCCGCAGTCAGCTTTTCAAACGAATCCACTCGCAGTTTTACAAGCAGGTTGCGCATGCCGGGGCTTTCGATATAGAAACATCCCATGGTCTTGCCGTTCTGTATCAGAGTTTGGGTTTCCTCGTCCTGTACCGGGTCGATCTTCTCAAAGTCCAGTTTTTCCCCATAGCTCTCGCGCACGGCATGGACGGCGTCAACCTCTACCGCAAGGCCTCGCTGGGCCAGGAGATCGATTTTCAGAAGCCCCAGGTCTTCTACCGGATACATGTCGTACTGCGTGACGGCGAATCCCTTAGGCGTGCGCTGTAAGGGAATGTAATCCGTGATTGGCGTTGAGCTGACCACCACGCCACCGCAATGTATGGAGATATGGCGCGGAAGTCCCACAATGCTCCGGGCGCAAGCGATCATGTCCCGGAATGGTTGATCTTCCAGAGGCAGGTTACGGCATTCCGGAACGGCGTCGCGCACCGACTCCAGATTATTCAGGTCGGCGGAGTGGGGAAGACGGTCGGTTATTCGGCTGATTTCGATTTCCGGGACGCCCAGGGCCTTGCCCGCTTCCCTTAATGCGGATCGGCTTCCCAAATGAATATGCGTTGAGATCAACGCGACGTGTTCTGCTCCGTATTTGTCGAAGACGTATTGAATCATTTCATCGCGGCGGTTCCATGGGAAATCGATGTCGATGTCGGGGAAGTCTTCTCGTTCCTCGTGCAGGAACCTCTCGAAGTACAGGTTGTTTCCGATGGGATCGACCTCGGTGATGGAAAGGGCGCGGCAAACCAGGCTATTAGCCGCCGACCCCCGGCCCACGGTGGGAATACCCCGGTAATGAGCCTCTTTCACAACGTCCCAGACCAGCAAAAAGTACGAAGAAAAATCCATTTTTCCAATAATGGATAATTCATGGTTCAATCGTTGTCGGACCTGTTGAGTGAGGGGCGCATACAACCGCTTCACTCCCTGCTCAGCCAGAGAGCGCAGACGATCAAAATGGCTTTCCCCCTCGGATATTGGAAACGGAGGATACTGTAATTGTCCGATAGGTAGAGTCACGTCGCACTGCTCGGCGACGCGGCGAGTATTCTCTAAAGCCTGCGGAACGTATTCGTATAAACGATCCATTTCCGTCTGCGGTTTCAGCCAGGCCTCGGGACTGACGGCGTCGGTTGATGAAATGCGCGTGATGGAGGTATTCAGGCGAATGGCCGTCAAAAGTCGATGAGTTTCCCAGTCGTCCGGCTTTGGAAAGAAAACGCGATTGGAAGCGACCAACGGAATACGGTGGTCGTGCGAGAACTCCCAGCGTTGAATATCCTCTTTAACGCCGCGTCCCCAACGAATCAACTCGATTCCAAGATTGCGGCTACCCCGTGCCCGCGCCACGACGTCGATTATTTCCAGATCTGGACTCAGAATGATCACGTTGTCGTTGCAATGCTGGAG
>JAJDBB010000035.1 GCA_029261555.1 Nitrospinaceae bacterium
GGCGTCTGCGCTGGCTTATTCGTCGCGCATGATCAGCCTGCGCGACATGGCGGTTTCTGGAACCATTCTAGGCCTCATGGGAATGGCCTGCTATCTGTTCACCCTAAAATTTTACTGGCCTTTGATCGGGTTTAAATAACCAGATTGAATCAATCTGGGAATGATCTGCATCTGAATACTCGAAAAGTCTATTGGCCTTTAATAAATAGGATTTTAATAACCTATGAACCAACAAAACATAGAAACCATCCAACCAATTGAATTGAAAGCCCGGCTTGACGCGGGCGACGACCTGTTTCTCCTCGACGTTCGAGAGGAATGGGAGTTCGGCGTCGCGGCCATTCCCGGATCACAACTGTTCCCCCTCAGTCAAATGGTGGACCGAGCTCAGGAGTTCATAGTGGAGGAAGAAATCGTGGTCATCTGCCACCACGGCATACGGTCGCACCAGGGCGCAATGTTGTTAAAGGAATGCGGCTTCAAAAAAGTTTACAACCTGATCGGCGGCATCGACGCCTATTCGCAAGTCGCCGATCCCTCCATTCCACGCTATTAGGAAACGCTACAAACCACATTAGTTTGCCGCCTCAAATTCAATAAAGAAAGCTCGGCAGGTTGTTCCTGATCGAGAAAAACTTTCCAATCGTCAACTATTGCCCCCACGGCGCGTGGCCGGGTTGAACCGGAGGATTGAATCTGGTACGATTTCAATCAACTGGACTTCTCACAAAGGAAGAACGCAAAATGATTAAAAACTTAAAACTCAAATTATTTCTGGTCTGCATTCTGGGAGCGGTTTTGACTTTAGGCGGCGTTTCGACCGCCGTTGCCGGCGAGCCGACGGACGCGGTTAAAACCACCATTGACAAGGTCATTAAGATTGTCACCAGCGAAAAATATAAAAACGACAAGAAATCCCGCCGCGCCCAAATGAAAGGCTTAATCGAAAAGCGATTCAGTTACGAACAAATGGGAATGCGTTCCCTGGCCAAGGAATGGGACAAACGGTCGGACCGGGAAAAATCCGAATTCATCAGGCTGTTCGGCAAATTACTGGAAAATTCCTACGCCTCAAAAATTGAATCCTACAGCGAAGAAAAAATCATTTACAAGGCTGAAAAGGTCAAGGGAAACTTTGCGCTGGTCAAAACCGATATCGAGCGCGTGGACGGCACGGTGTCCGTGGATTACAAGCTGCTCAAGCTCAAAGGCGCCTGGCAGGTGTACGATTTCATCATTGAAGGCGTGAGCATGGTGCGCAATTACCGCTCGCAGTTCAAAAAAATCATTCACAAGGACTCCTACCAACAACTGGTGAAAAAACTTTCGGACAAAATCGCCGACATTGAAAACGGCAACGATTCCGAAAATTTATAGAACCCAAAACCTGAACAAAAAACCTTACCTCCCCGAGAGGCGTTCGCCTCTCTCGGGAGGGCAGGGTTTCTCACCAAACGTTTTACCTTTCAATCCAGCCGGCATGATAAAAAGTTCCGCTCCCACGCGAATCGACTTGGCCGGCGGAACGCTGGATATCTGGCCGCTGTACCTCTGCCTGGACCTACCGCCCACTCTGAACGCCGCCGTTAACATTTATGCCACCGTAAAAATCCGACTGCGCAAGGATCGCGCCATCGTGGTGGAATCGCGCGACCTTGGGAAAAAGGCGCGCTTCGCCTCGATTCAGGATTTGCCGAAGCGCCATCCGCTGGAGTTGATTCTCCGCGTGTTGGAATTCTATCGCCCGGCAAAAGGGGTGGAGATTGAAACCGACTGCCAAGCGCCCGCGGGATCAGGAATCGCCGGGTCGTCGGCGTTGAACATCGCCCTGAACGGCGCGCTCAACCGACTGGTTGGCTCGCCTTACAAACGCGATCAATTGCCGGAAATCGCGCGGAACATTGAAACGCAAGTGATCCGTTCGCCCGCCGGATGGCAGGATTATTTTCCCGCGCTCAACGGCGGCGTCCAAGTGATTCAACCGGGAATCGCCGGAGTCGGCGTCGAAAAACTTTCCATAGACCTGGAAAAGTTGAACCGGCGCTTTGTCCTGTGCTACTCCGGCAAACCGCGCAACTCGGGAATCAACAACTGGGAAGTTCTGAAACAGGCGCTGGACGGCAACAAGAAAGTCTTGCGCTCTTTGGAGCGAATTCGCACCGCGACGTTGGGCATGGAATCGTCGTTAAAGCGAGGCGACCTGCCCGCCTTGCCCGGCTGGTTCGACAAGGAATGGAAAGCCCGCAAGGAACTGGCGCCCGGAATCACCACACCGCAAATTGAACGACAAATCGCCGCCGCCAAAAAATGCGGCGCGCTGGCTGCCAAGGTCTGCGGCGCCGGAGGCGGCGGATGCGTCGCCTTCATGGTCAAGGAAATCCGCCGCGAAGACGTGGCGCGGGCGTTGACTGCGCTGGGCGGTAGGATATTGGACTTCAAGTTCGTGCAACGCGGCCTGCGCGTGGAGTCGTCCTGACGGTTCTTTTCTTATTTCCGCCGTCGGACCATGCGGTATAATTAAAGAGTCGAAAACGAACGCGCCGGAAAGAGCGCCGCCCGACCATGCGAGATTTTTTGGAAAAGAAAATCAAACTAATCGCCTCCCTTTGTGGTTTCCTGATGCTGGCGGTTATGGCGTTTTGGTTGAACCAACCCGCGACCAAGCGTTCGATGCTCCATCAGGCGTCGGCGCCCCAATTGCGCGAACAACCGCCGTTTAATCCCAACGGCGCGCCCCTTCCCGACCGCAAGA
The DNA here is from genome assembly GCA_029261555.1 of Nitrospinaceae bacterium. Lineage (GTDB taxonomy): Bacteria > Nitrospinota > Nitrospinia > Nitrospinales > JACRGP01 > JAJDBB01. Next base: position 2,753 of record JAJDBB010000035.1, read on the forward strand.
AAAACCCCGCGCGCGTCCTGCCGAAAAACGAGGCAGAACACCTCGTGAAACAGGCGTCGGAAAATTATTTTTTCCGCGAATTCGACCAGGGCGCGGAAAACTACCGCAAGGCCATTGCGGTTTACGAAATGCGCAAGGATTTTCGCAACGCCGCGAGGACCTACGAGTCGCTGGGCGACCTGTATCAATTCGCCAATGAAATCGACACGGCGGAAAAAACCTATCTGGAAGCGGCCTCCTATCATCGACGCAATGCAAATCCCACCGGGGAGGCGCGGGCTTTCAAAAAGATCGGCGACATGTTCCAGCAAACGCCCGAAAGCGCGCCGGCAAAGAAATGGTATCTCAAGGCTCTGGAGGTCGTGAAGGACGAGGATCCCAATATCGTACTCGCCAATGTGCAGGAATCTCTAGGGCTTTATTACTGGCAACAGGATAAAAATATTCCCGAAGCCATCGTGCATTACAAGGGCGCGCGCGACGTCTTTTCTGCCCTGCATAATCAATTCGGACTCGACCACATGAACAACGTTATCGACCGGCTGGAGGGCAAGGCGGAAAGATTGCATAACCATGCCGTCCGCCGGGCAACGCCCGGAGGTAAATGAAATTTTTTAGTAAAGACAACCATAATGGGAAGACGTTTTCAGTGAGTATCCGGAAAGGCTTGGAACCGCAGATGGACACAGATGACCACAGGGAGCTTCCATGTCAAAAACACTGGCCCCGGCGCCTCGCCGGCTACGTCGCCGCGACGGCCTTGGTTATATTTTTAGTCCCTGCCGCCACTGCGGGGGCAATCGAAAAACTGGAATACGAAATCGCGCTGACCAAAGATCCAGAACGTTCCGAACCCGCCCATGTCTTCAATTGCCGGGAAACCGTTTACGCACGCTTCACCTGGAAGAAGGTGGAAGAGGGAATCCATACAGTCACCACACTGTGGTTCAATCCCCAGGGCGAGGTGGATAACGAACACGACCAGCAGTTTCTGAAAAGCAGACATACCCTGATCAACTGGACCTCCCTGAAATTTCAATTGCCCAAACCCAAACGCAATATTTTGGGAGCGGACCTGTCTCACCTGTCGATTGTCGGCGAATGGGAAGCGAAGTTTTTCCTCGACGGGGAAATTTTGGAATCCCAAAATTTCCTCATCAACTGCGATTAATTTCGATACATCGACCGGCTTGGACGCCTCGCCAACGGGAAAGGACATTTCTGGCCAAATCAGGCTTCCGGAATTGGTTCAATACGGTTGAAATTTCTGCCCACCCTGCTATTATAAAATCTTCAATAGCCCTTATAATAAAGCCCATTACCATGCCAAATTCGACCCCGCAACCGGGCGGGAAAATCGACTATTCACTAGCCTTGCTTTACCTTCCTAACCCGCCCTCCCCTTGGAGCGCGGAAAAATGGTATGGTCGGAAAATTGTCGGCGTTCCCTTTTTGCTGAGAAACCTTTTACGTCTCCAGCGAGCGGGCGTCAAAAAAGTGATGGTTTGTTCACGGGACGAACAGAGGTTTAAACCTGAATTTATCCGGAGCATCGAACAAGACAATAGACTGGACGTCGAACTGGAATGGGCGAGCGCCCTCCAAACGGCGAGCGACGAACAACCCTGTCGGTTGCCGGATATGATTTTGAACGGCGGAGCCCTGTGGTCCGGGGAGCGCCTGACGGAAGCTCTGGAATCGCCCTTCCGGCAAAACGGAAATATAACAGAACTCTCCATCCCTCGCGAACGCCTCGCGGCGTTTCTTCAAGAGGAAAATTTTTTCGAAGGCTGTCGCTCCGGGGTTTTGCAAAAAGCCTACGCAAAAGACGGCGCCGCCGAAGATTTGGTGAGTTTTAAAATCGCGTGCGGCGAGGAAGATTTTCAGGTCCGCGATGTCGGCGATTTCGACCGGCTGAGCGAGGCCCTGCTTAAAACCAGCGGCTTGAGCAACGACAGTTTGATGGATCGGTT
>JAJDBB010000036.1 GCA_029261555.1 Nitrospinaceae bacterium
GTATGCCTCTGGCGCCGTCGCCGGCTTGATTGTTTTCAAGCACCGTGAGAACATTGAGAGGTTGTTCGCCGGAACTGAAAATAAATTAGGCCAAAAATAGAAATTGACAAACAGGCCGCATAAAATATAATTAGCCTTTCCTTTGGAACGTCGACGGAAAATAAAGCGGGAGTAACTCAGTGGTAGAGTGCAACCTTGCCAAGGTTGAAGTCGAGGGTTCGAACCCCTTCTCCCGCTCCACTTCCCCCTCCTTTTACGCATCAAAACATAAGGCGCCGTGGCCAAGTGGCTAAGGCAGAGGTCTGCAAAACCTTCATCGGCGGTTCGAATCCGCCCGGCGCCTCCAATTTTTTAAAACTTCGAAGATTCCGCCGCTTCCCCCCTCCGTAAAATATTTTTCAATTCCCAGCATTTTTCTATAATCCTTTTGCGCGCAAATTCCGAAAAGAGGGTCAACAGTATGGAAACCGACCCTTGTTAACCTTCGGAAAAAGGGAAGAAATCATGTCGAGCCTGACCGGTAACCCCTTGAAAAACAAAGTGCAAAAGCGATCTCCCTGGCTGAAAAACTTTCTCGCCAAACTCTGGATTTCCGAGCAAAACTCCAGCGGAAAGAATCAAAGAGACTCCTTTCGCCTAAAAATAGAGGACGAGGAGCAACCTTTAACCGTCCGGTTGACTTTGCAAAATGGAAGGACCTATCACGCCCGTGTGGACGACGTCAGCGCCGGTGGATTTTCAAGCGTCTTTTTCGAGCCGATTTTTTTCCAACCGGGAGAAACCGTCCAAGTGGATCTCCAACTTCCGCTCGACCGCGTTCATTCAATAAAAGCCCGGGGAATATTCGTCAATGAGGAAGGAAACTTCAAGATCAACCGCTTCCGGTTCGAGGAAAGTATGGACGAAGAAGGCAGGGATCTGATCCATCAGTATGTGTTCAAGAAGCAATTTGAGAAGATACGCAAAAAGGAATCCACAAACCTGGCGGCAGTTAGCTAAATAACTAGGAAGCGGCGGAGTCCGTTTCCTTTTCAAACAGAGCGCGAACAAATTCTCTGGCGTCGAAGTCCTGAAGGTCTTCCGCCTTTTCCCCGATCCCGATATAGCGCACGGGCAATTTCAATTCCCGCGCAATATTGAACACCGCCCCGCCCTTGCCGGTACCATCCAATTTGGTAATCGCCAGTCCATGAATCGTCAGCGCCTCGTTGAATAAACGGGCCTGCGAAACGCTGTTCTGGCCAATGCTCGCGTCCAGGGTCAACAGGATTTCATGCGGCGCTCCGGGCAAGACCTTGCCGATCACGCGCTTGACCTTTTTCAACTCCTCCATCAAGTTGGCGTTGGTCTGGAGACGTCCGGCGGTATCGATGACCACCACGTCCGCATTGCGCGACCGGGCCGCCTGAACCGCGTCGTACGCGACCGCCGAAGGATCGGAGCCGTGTTTTTGATGGATGCAGGGAACGCCGACCCGATCCGCCCACATTCGCAATTGCTCGATAGCCGCAGCCCGAAAAGTGTCCCCCGCCGCCAGAATCACGTCGCGGCCCTCGTCTTTCCATTTCTGCCCCAGCTTGCCAATCGTTGTGGTTTTACCCGAACCGTTGATCCCGACCATCAGAACCACCAGCGGAGGGTTTTCTGGAACAGCTACTTCGCCCTGGGCGTCCTCCAGAATACCGATCAATAATTTTTTCAATTGATCCACCACCTGGTCCGGCGTGCGAATGCGATTTTGCGCGACGTCTTTTTTCAGTTCTTCGAGAATATAAGAAGACGCCGCGACGCCGACGTCGGCCATCAACAATACCTCCTCCAACTCGTCTAAAAGTTCCGGCCCGACCTTGGCCTTGCCCTGGATGACATTTTCGACGCCGCCGGCCAGAGAATGGCGGGTTTTTTTCAACCCCTGTTTTAAACGCGCAAAAAAGCCTGCTTTTTTGGGAGGCGCTTCTTCGGAGGTTTCTTCGAGATTTTCTTGAGGTTCGGTCATTGGAATCGTTTGGAATAATCAGGGGTTACGGCTGAAGCCGTCTTGAAGCCCGCCATCTTTACAAGGCCTCAATCTTATGTCAATACGAAATACAATAGCATTTTAAGTGCGCCTCTGCCGCAGCATTGGCCCAACCCAAAATGGGAATTTTCAATATAACGTTTCCCGCCCCCTTCTCCTCTTGCAAATCGGCCCCCGATTCATTAAAGTTTTTCCTGAGTATTGCCGAAACGAAGGGTTGGAACTCCATACGTTTTGGGCGCTTCGTTGCCCGGCGTCCCATCCTGGAAATCAATTGAGAGGTCTCCATGAAAGTTGCCGTTTGTAATTCCGTTGGAATTGACGCCGACGGCTGGGCCATGATCCATTCTCCCAGCCGCTGGACCAACAGCTCCCGCGACCACAGCATATTCACCTACTACCCCTGGCAGTTGGCCTATTGCTCTTCCATATTGAAACGCGATACCGACGCCGAGGTTAAATTTTTCGACGGCTGTCTGGAAAAATGGGACCACGACGCCTTCGTCGAGCAGGTCTCTGAATTCGGCCCGGATTATTTAATCATGGACTCCGCCACTCGCACCATCGAAGCCGACCGCCGCTTCGCCTGCGAGGTCAAACGACGCTTCGGAACCCAACTGATTTTTTGCGGACCGCACGCCACGACCTTTCCCGAAGAAGTTGGCGAATACGCCGATTTTGTGGTCAACCGCGAATACGAAATTGTCTGCCGGGATATCGTCCGGGGCATGGACCGCAACGCCATCGCGGGGTTGTATCCCAACGCGCCACGCTCGCTCCTGGACGTCAACGACCTGCCCTTACCGGAAGACGACGACGTCTCCCGCCTGGCCTACGGCATGCCCGGCGAACCTTCGAGCGAGTACCTGGAAATCCAGGCCTACGCCTCGAGAGGATGCCCGCTCTCTTGCACCTTTTGCGTGTGCGGCAACATCTCCTACGAGCGCCCCAACTGGCGCCCGCGAAATCCGGAAAACGTCGTTTACGAACTGCAAACCCTGCGCGCCAAATATCCGAATCTGGAAGGAATCTTCTTCGACGAAGAGGTGCACAACGGCAGTAAAAATTATATCCTCGACCTGTGCAAAGCAATCCGCCAAAACGGTCTGGACACGCTCAAGTACGACGTCATGTGCGGCCAATGGCCGATGGACGAAGAGGTGTTGGACGCAATGAAAAGCGCGGGCTATTACATGATCCGCCTCGGAATAGAAACGGCCGGAGAACACGCGGCGATGGGAATGGAGTTGATGAAAAAGTTCAACGTGCCGCGCCTGAAACAATTGTTGCGCTACGGTTCGAGCATCGGGCTGAAATTTTACGGCACCTTCACCTTCGGCGGCCAGGGCGCCACCGACGATTGCGACAAAAAAACCCTCCGCCTGATCAACGAACTCATCGACCAGGATCTGCTCTGGCGGTTCCAGCTTTCCATCAGCACGCCGCAACCGGGAACTCCCTATTTCAACTGGGCGACAAAAAACGGTTACCTCAAGGATCTGGACTGGAAACATTTTGACGGCGGCTATTTCTGCGTGGTCGACCAACCGGGATACCCGGCGGAAAAAGTCATGGTCAACTTTCGCGAAGCTGAAAAGCTATACGAAGCGGGGTTCAACAACCGCTACCGCCAAACCGCCAAAGACACGTTCAACTCCCTGGAGATCGTCGCGCCCTCGGACATTCTGGTGTTTCGCAGCACCCGCATGAAACAGATGAATCACGTACTCGACGCCTTGAGTCACAGTTATGGTCCCGGAAAAATTTCCGTAGTGGCTCAAGACGCCATGGACGAAGAGTTGCGGCAAAATGAAAAGATCGACGAAATTTTTACCTATGGAGATTCTCATATCACCCGAAAAAATTTCCCGGCGCCTTTGCTGGAAAAAATTAGGAACCGCCGATTTTCCCTGGGAGTGATCCCCTACAACAATATATCCGGCAACGGCTATTCCGAGGTCAAGGCGCTGGCCAAGGCCATGGACATTGACAAGCTGGTCGCGGTGAATATCGAAGGAAAAATTTTCGACCTGGAAAATCCCGGCGATCACGGTCGCGCGCATATCCCCCAAACCGCCAACGCCTGACCGGCGAGGCGCCGGGGCTAATTAGTGTAACGTTTGAGGAAAGTGATTCGGGTTTCTGTGAGCTTGCATCCTAAACTCTTCCAGCGGGCGTTGCCCCCCGGGCAGGCCCCTGGCGGCAATGATTGGCAACAGGATTTTTTTTCAAACCGCCGACCGGGACCGGGCTCATAGCTAATGACTTTTTCAACAATCCGCTAATTAACGCGGCATTTTTTTAAACCAACGGGCCATGAAAATTCTCATCGTCAAATCAGCTTCCCGGGTTTTCAATCCAACCCTGACCTCTCTCAAGGCGGAGTTCCCGGACGCCGAAATCACCGTGCTGGCGCCGCCGTCGGGAATCGAAAACCTAGAAAAAGATCCTCTGGTGGATGAAGCCGTTGCAACCGAGCAGGATGGTCGCATGACGGTTTCCACCATCGGGAAACAAACTTTGCGCGAGTTGAAGAGCCGACAATTCGACCTGGCGGTTTCCCTCTACAACATCGATCACGGACAGGGTTATTCCAACATCGACCGCATCGCCCTGGCCGTCCGCTCCCGTAAAATCCGGGGCTACAACTCTACCGGGAAATTCTCCGTATTGACCCCGGCGGATATTTACAAAAAATGCGTATTGGAAAAAACCGCCGTCTTCTGGATCGTCGTCAACCACGCCGCCACCGTATTTTTATTTACGCTGATAGCCTTGGGGATTTGCCTGGAGTGGGCGTTTAGAAAATGTTTCAAGCCAGCCGTCCGCCGGGAGAATCCGGCGCCCGCAAAAATTCTTTCAAGCCCTCAACAATGACGCGCTCCTCGAGAAATTCAACCCGCCAGGAAATGTTATGAATATCGTCGTGGCCAATTCCGTTGGAGTGGACGCCCAGGGTTATCACATCGTTCACGTTCCCTCCCGCTGGTCGCTCGGAGTGAAAAACTTCACTAACTGCGCCTACTACCCCTGGCAGTTGGCTTACACATCCTCTCTTCTCAAGCGGGAAACGCCGCATCATGTAAAATTTCTGGACGGAATTTTGAACGCCTGGAACGGCGACGACTATTTTGAAAAAATCGCGGAAGAAAAACCGGACTGGCTGGTCATGGAAAGCTCCAGCCGCACCATCGCGGAAGACCTTCGCCTGGCTCGCCGCGTAAAAGAAGAGTTTGGAACCCGTTTGATTTTCGCCGGGCAACATCCCATGGCCCAACCCGAAGAGGTTCTCCAAACGGCGGACCACGTCGGCGTCGGCGAATACGAATTCGCGGTTCTAGCCCTGATTCGCGGCGATGATCCAAAAATTATCCCGGGCGTCTTTCCCAATCCGAGGGGAGAACTGCTGGACGTCGACGCCCTGCCCTTTCCCGAGGACGAAGACGTACGGCGCGTGGATTATCACGAACCCAACTGCCGCTACCGGCAGGTTCAAATGTACGCTTCCAGAGGATGCCCCAGGCGTTGCAACGTCTGCGCGGCGGCGACGCTTTACTACGACGAGTTGAACTGGCGACCTAGAAAGGTCGAAAGCGTCGTCGAGGAAATCCGGACACTCAAGGAAAAATATCCCGAAATGGAAGGCGTGTTTTTCGACGAGGAAGCGCACAACATAAAGAAGAGTTTCAACATTCAACTGGCTCGGGCCATCCGGGAGGCGGGACTCGACGGTTTGAAATACGAAGCCATGTCCGAATACGCTTCCTTCGACGAAGAAGCCGTGGAGGAAATGCGGCGCGCGGGTTACTACAAAATGCGCGTGGGCGTCGAAACCGCAAGCGACAAAGTAGCCCGATTGATGACTCTGGGGAAAAAACACGACTTGAAAAAATTGCGGCGCATGTTGGAGTTCGGCAAAACCGTGGGCATGACTCATTACGCCACGTTCAGCATGGGCGGGCTGGGCTCAGACAGAGACGAAGATCAAAAAACTGTGGATCTGATTTACGAATTGAGCAGCCGGGGCCTGTTGGACGAAATTCAGGTTTCCGTCAACACACCGCAACCGGGAACGGATTTTTACAAATCGGCGCTCGAACAAAACCTGATTCGAACCCGCGGCGACTGGAGCGCTTTCGACGGCGCCGGCCATGTCGTGGTGGACTATCCCCACTACCCGGCAGAACAAATCCGCGAAATGTTCCAAAAAGCATTGTCGGCTTTCGACAACGGAAAAGGCGCCGCGGCCTCGGCTCCCTTCATGCAAACCGCAGGGACGTCGATGGAACAAATCCCAAAAGGCTCGCGCGTTCTCGTGTTACGCAACGCTCGCCTGTGGCTGGTCTTTCTTATCGCGGAAGCCTTGAAAAATTTCCGCGATATCCGCCCCGACCTTTTAGGGCAAAATGCGGTAGCCGACGCCGCACATTCCAATCCCTTCGTCGAACAATTTTATTCTTACGGCGACGGTTTTTTTTCAGCGCGTTGTTTGACGGGAAATTTACTGGAGGAATTGAAAGCCAACCGTTACGATACTATCCTTGTCCCCCTGGCCAACAATCATCTGGAAGGATACCGCAACGTTCTTGAAGCGGTCCGCCTGCTTCACCCCGCGCCTCTCGTGGGAGTTTATCCCGACGGTTCTCTGGTACGGCTCGACCCGACCGGCTGACTACCTTACTCCGCCGGTTTCGGCTTCTCGGTCAACGGCGAAATCGCCCCCAGTTTTCGACTCAAAAAAATATCGATCAGGTTTTTATCCCGGGTGGAAACCGCAATGTCCGGTCGACCGTCCTTATTAAAATCGCCGACCGCCATGCCTTGGGGGTACTCGTCCGTGGGATGGATTATGGGGGGGTAGGTAAAGTAGCCGTCGCCATAGCCCAGGCTGATGGTGACGTAATCGCTGGTCGCGTTGGTCACCGCAATATCGGGGACGCCGTCTCCGGAAAAATCGCCGGTCGCCACAAACTTTGGAAACTCTCCGGAAGCAAAATCCTGGAGCGTGGTGAAGGTTTTATCTTTATTGTTCAGCAACTGCGTGATGGCGTGCAGTGAATTGCTCGAGGTGACCAGATCCAGGTACCCATCGCCGTTTGCGTCTATGTTGGCGATGCTGAGCGGTTGCCCGCCGCCTTTGAACGGACCCGAGGATTCAAACTCGGACTTGCCTTTGCCCCAATAAACCTGCACGCCCGTCCTGCCGGACCCGGCCACGGCGAAGGCGATATCCAAATGGTCGTCCTTATTATAATCTCCGACCACGACGCCGGTGGGTTGTCCTTTGGCGGGCAGGGTGATCGATTTCTTGAAGGTGCCGTCGCCTTTCCCCATCATCAATATTATTTTGTGATACCTCATGGAAACGGCGAGATCGGGAAACCCGTCCTCGTTAAAATCGCCTGTCGCTATATTGATGGGGATACGACCCGGTTTAATAACCTTTCCCGTATTGCGGAATCCGCCAATGCGAGTGTTCATGAAAATCTGGATATTCTGATCGCGATAATTGAGCTCCGCCAGGTCTGGATATCCGTCCCGATTAAAATCGGCGGTGGCAATGCAAATAGGATCGGCCCCGGTATTGTAAACCGTTGGATGGCCAAAGGATCCGCCTTTCGCACCTTTGAAAACTGAAAAGGTATGCTCCCCGCTGTTGGTCACCGCCAGGTCGAGAAACCCGTCCTTGTCAAAATCCTCCGTGATGATAAACGAGGGTTCCTTTCCCGCTTCCAGCACATAATTCAAAGCCATCAGACGAGGAAATTTTTTGCGTTTCTTTCCCTCGCCCTGTTGTCCGCATCCAATCTGGAAACAAACGGCTAGCGCGAAGAAAACACAAAGAAACAATCTAATTTTTATCATTTATCTGATTTGGGGAATAAAAGTAATGGGAGAGTCCTACTTAAAAATAAAGCATACCACAGGAAATACGCAGTCTCAATGCGGTCCATTGGCGGAGGAGTCTTTGACAACCGGCGTTTGAAAAACGAAATGAGCGAGTCCTTCGAGAACGAATTTGCAGGCCAGGGAAAGCGACGCCGTTTCCTGAATGATGTCCTTATAGGTTTTGTGAGCCGTCACGCAGTTGAACATGCATTCCATGAAAACAGGATCGTTTTGGGCTATTTTCAAAACCCGATCCATGAACCCGAACCGGGAACTGAAATTGGCCAACAGCCGCATGGCCTTGCCATAATAAAGATCCTGCGTGAACACTTCGCAATCTTTCATATAAACGTCCTTAAACGCCTGGCGGGAAACGCCCGCGTTCAAGATGCAACGGGCCGCAAAACTCCCGGTCAGGATGGCGGAATTGATCCCCTTCCCCTTGAAAGGCCGGATGAGTCCCGCTGCGTCGCCGATGGTAACGTAGCGGTCGCCAAACAAGTTTCCCGCCTGGGAAATGGGAAATCTCCCGGTAAAATAATTGAGCGGCTTTTCCGAGCGATGCTTGGGGGGCAAAAAACGTTGCACCGGCGCGGAGCGCAAAAATTTCAGCATCACTTCGGAACTGACGCGCCGACCCGCGATGTTGATGGAGATATGATCCAACTTCGGGGTGATGGCGCCAAATTCCAATTCCTCGAAGGACAGCATGAACGCCTGTATGACCGGTCCCATCCGGCTCAAAAATTCCTCTCCAGGATACAGTCTCGTGATGATGGTATTGAGATAGTCCGGCGCCCGGTAAGGGGTGGCGCGTTCAAAAACCCGGCGGGTTCCTTCGTCCAATCCAAAGGCGCCCACCACAGCGGCGGCGCGGCAGTTTTCCCCGTCGGTGTAAACCAAAACTCCGTCCGACTGAACCTCCAGACCCACGACTTGGTTATGAACCGCCTCCACGCCCAGGTTACGGGCCTCGCTCAACAAGAAGGCGTCGAACCCCGTCCGGGAAACGGCGTAGGTTTTGCCGTCCTCGTCGCCAACCAAATCCAGGCTGAGGCGGTCCGAATGCAAGCGGTACTTTTCAATTTCACGGACGATCAGGCGGGAAGGCAGTTCCAATCCGAGTTTATCGAGAAGGATATCCTCCAGGGGCGGGGACAAAACGCCGATGCACTGGTTGAACCGCCGGTCCTCTTCGAATCGTTTTTCCTCATAGACCACGACGCGAACGGTTTTTCCCAACCGCGCAGCTTCCCGTTTGAGGGAGATGGCGCAAGCGGCGCCGCCCGGCCCGCCGCCGACAACGCAGATGGTATCGCCGTCTTTTACCTGGTAGGACTGACCCATTCGCCCCCTCTTTCTTAAGGTTAAGGCTTCAACGATTCATTATAAAAATAATCCAGCATCCCGGTGAAAATGTAATTGTGAAATTTGGACATGGCGCCCCAGTAAACCTTTCCCCAAAATGGGAAGGGAATAAAGTGCGCTTTCAAGGTCAGGCGTGTGTGGCTGTTACCGCTGGGTTCCAATTTAAACTGCAACCAGGAAAGGCCGGGATTGAGAAGTTCTCCGCGCAACAACAACTCCTTGTTGAGTTCAATTTTTTCCACCCGCCAGAAGTCCACGGCGTCGCCGGCCTTCAACTCGTCGGGATCCCGCCGCCCGCGATTGAGGCCGACGCCGCCCAGCATTTTGTCCACCACGCCGCGGATCTTCCACAAGGTATTCGCGTGCACCCATCCATAATCGCCACCGATCCGGCGGATGATTTGAAAAACTTTTTCCGGACTGACGGGAATGTCCCGTTGGTGTTCTTCATGAATCACTTCGGAGGCTTCATACTCCGACAACGGCATCAGGTCCATTCCTTCCGGAGGCGCCCCGCCCCAATGCGAATAGACCTGGGATCTCTTCTCCTTTTCCAAAGCCCACTTCACGGAAGTGTCGAAGTCGACCGTTTCGAAGGGAAGCGTTTTGCGGATATCCTCATTGCCGCAAACCACGTCGGTCTTCAGGCTGTTCAATAACAGGCTGACAATATTGACCGGCACGGAAACGAAAAAGTTCAACCAGTAGGCAAAAATCCGGCACATCCAGGAAACCGGAATCGGAACCCAGGAGACTTCAAAAAAATGAGCGCGGCGGTTCAGGCTTCGGGCGAAACGCTGGACCAGGATTTTGTAGGTCAAGACTTCCCGTCCGCCAATGGGATACATCCGGCTGGAAAGGCCGGGCGTTTCCAGCATCCCCACCAGATATTTAACGACGTCGCGGACGGCGATGGGCTGGCACTGGGAATTGAACTCTGGAAGAAAGGGAATGAACCGGTGATGCTGGACCAGCGATTTTAGCAATTCATAGGAGGCGCTGCCGGTGCCGATGATGATGCCCGCGCGCAACCGAATCACTATCGCCGAGCTTTCGGCCAAGGTGTGGCCCACTTCCTGCCGACTGCGCAGGTGGTCTGACATGCGCTCGTCGGTTTCCCCCAGCCCGCCGAGATAGATCACCTTTTTTACGCCGCAGGCATTCACTGCCTCGTTAAAATTTTTCGCCGCCTGCAAATCCATCGCTCGGAAACGATCTTCCTTTTGCCGCATGCTGTGAATCAGGTAATAGGCCGCTTCGACTCCCTCCAAAGCCGGGAGAAGCTGGTCGCCTTGCAGGCAATCGGCATAAACCGGTTCGATGCGCGGATGGACCAACAACCACGGGATGGTTGAATCGCGGAGCATGCATTTCACATGATAGCCGCGCGCCACCAACTCGGGGATGAGCCTGTGCCCAACGTAACCGTTGGCGCCGGTCACCAGAACTTTGGTTCCCTTCGGCAAAGGAGCGGTGGGCAGGTCGTCGCAATAATGATAGTTGACGGTTTCCGGATCCATACCGAAAATATGCGTCCTATTTAGCAAACTTGCAAGGAGGGAAATCGGCGTGAAGCCTTTCCTCGGCGACCGGGATTATACTTTGCCGCAGAAGAAGGGATTGTGGAGTTTTTCTTCTCGGACCGTGGTGGCAGGGCCGTGACCGGGATGGAGCGCCGTTGCTTCAGGCAGGGTGAGGACCTTGCGCGTTATCGAATGATATAAATCGCTCCACGAAGAATTCGCGCGTCCCATCGACCCCGCAAAAATTACATCGCCGGAAAACAGGGTCTGATTCGTCAAAAACGCAACACCGCCCTGGGTGTGGCCCGGCGTAAACAGACATTTTATTTTCAACCGCCCAAGTTCAAGAACGTCGCCGTCCTCCAACAATTTCAAATTGCGACTTCCGAAGGGCCGCAATTCGTTCGCTCCGATATACGCGGGGCAATTGAACGCTTCGTCCAACTGGCGGAGACCGCCGACATGGTCGGGGTGATTGTGGGTCAACAGGATTTTCGACGGAGCCAGGCGAAGCTCGTTCGCCTTTTTAATTAGGGCGTCGGGGCTTGCTCCGGTATCGATCACCGCTGTCGCGTTGGTTTCCCGGCACTTCAGCAAATAACATTTCACGGGATACGCACCCATGAAAACGTCCAGACAATAGAGGTCGAACGCCGGATCGGGATCTTTTGCAGGAGGCTCGGGCGACCAGGCTTCGCGGGCGACGTCGACCAGCGACGGGCCGTGCAGATCGAGCACATCAGCCAGTTTAAGGATCGACGCTTTCTCCGGAATCAGTTCGTAATTTTCCATGCGCTGAACCTCGCGCAAAAGCGTTCCCGACGCGGACGCCAAATCCTGTTGCGACCAGGATTTTCCGTCTCGCGCCTTTTCCAAAACGTCTCCCAACTCGTCTTCCAATGGACCGGCCATCACTCCTCCTTTGAAAACAATTATACCCGAAGGAGCAGGCCGGAAAAAGTCAAACGGATTGGACCTCTTCCTGTTTGGCTAAAGCGGACGCGGAAACCTCCAACGCTTCTTTTTTTTTGTGAAAAGAAGAAGCGAACCAGTACGCAAAACCCACCATCAAGGCGCCGCCCAAGAAATTGCCAAGAACCACCCAAAGCTGATTGTGCCAAAACCCGGCGATAGAAATTTCCGCGCCGTGGGGAATCATCAAGGCGTAGCTCAACAGGGTCATGTTGGCGATGGAATGTTCAAACCCGCTGGCGATAAACGCAAACAGGCACCAGAAGATCATGACCAGCCGGGCCGCCTCGTTCTCGATTCTCAACGACGTCCACACTGCCAGGCACACGAGCCAGTTGCACAAGACGCCGCGAAAGAATAATTCCTTTGCGCCCAGATTCATTTTTACGGCGGAGACTTTGAGGACCAGGTCATTGGAGGGTTTCCCCAAACTGCCGCCGGCGTCCACCAACCAGGAAAGCAAAACGGAACCCAAAAAATTACCCAGGTAACAGAGGGCAAACAGGATCAGGATGGATTTCCATCCCACCCTGCTGGACAGTTTTCCGACGGCAAAAACCATGTGGTTCCCCGTGAACAGTTCGGACCCTGCGAAGATCACTAGGCTCAGGGCGATTCCAAACCCGGCCCCCATGATCAGTTTCAAAAACGGAGCGGCCGGGGAGGCGGCGATGGGTCCGCCAATGGAAAAAATCAAAACAATGCCGAATCCCAAATATGCCCCCGCCAAGGCGGACAATAATAAATATCCCAGCGGAGACTTTTGCATGTACTTAATTTTGCCGATGGAAATTTCGCCGATTTTATCAGTCTCTTTTTCAAACATAGTTCGGTTCCTCTCTAGCGTCTGGTTTTCCGGACGGCGATGATAGTTCATTTTCCATTTCCATCAATTGAGGTTTCTTTTTTGGCTCGCGCTTGCCGGCTTTTTGTTTTTTTTTTATTGGATGCATCTTCTCCCTCGCATGAAAGGGAATAATGCTTTCCAGGACTTGGTGGAGCGTATCGCAGGGAACGTTCTCCAACAATTTAACCGCCTTTTGCGGGTGCGGCCCCGCGCGCCCGCCTACAAAGACGTCTACGGCGTCGACCACCTGACCTCCTACTTTGGCGCGCTTCCCTAGCAAACCGACGTCCGCCACCAGGTGATTTCCGCACGCGGCGGGGCAACCAGACCAATGCACGCTTATCGGCCGGGTACCGCTCAGGCTCTCTTCCAGCCGGTCGGCAACTTCCACGGCGCGCGTCTTGGTTTCTATAGCGGCGAGACTGCAATAATCGCTTCCCACACAACTGACCAGGCCTTTCTTGATCCCCTTGGGAGAATAATCGAACTTTTTAACCAAAGACTCTTCGAGAAGATCGCCGAGATTCTTATCTGGGATGTTGGGTAAAATCATGCTCTGGTGCGGCGAGAGGCGGATTTCGCCGTTGCCGTATTTTTCCACCAGCCGCCCCGCTTCCTCCAGTTCGTCCGCTTGAATGCGACCCACCTGAACCTTGAGTCCGACATAATTCATCAGGGATTGCTTTTGCCGGTAAATCCCCAGATGGTCCTCGGGAAGAGGATTGCGAAAATCAACGCCTGCTCTGGGAAGGGGGCGCCTCAACCGCTTTACCAGTTCAAAACGAAAGCGATCGACGCCCCATTCGTCGATCAAAAAACCCAGACGATTTTTACTGCGGGACTCGCGACTTCCATGGTCCCGAAAAATAAGAACAACAGCGGCACAAACCTCGACCGCCTCCTCAGGCAGGACGAAGACGTCCAAAGGCGAGGCGATGCGGAATCCCCCGGACCCCAGTTTTCCGCCCGCTAGAACATTGAATCCCGCGATACGCTTATCCGATTCGCCGTGGTAGGCGGGCACGAGAGCCAGGTCTTGAGATTCGGCGTGGACGCAATTGTCAGGACAACCCGAAATCGCCAAGTTGAATTTCCTGGGAAGATTGGCGTATTCCGGATCGCCGACAATTTTTTGCGTCAACGCCGAGATGATCGACGAAGCGTCGAGCAATTCCTTTGGATGCAGACCCGCAACGGGACAGCCGATAATATTTCTCACGTTGTCCATACCGGTTTGCGTGGAGCTGAGACCAACGGAGTCAAGGCATTCTAAAATTTCCGGAGCGTGATCAATCTTAAAGTGACGGATCTGAACCTGCATGCGAGTGGTGATATCAATCACCCCGTTGCCATATTTCCGCGCGACATGCGCCAACATTTTTATTTGATGCGAAAACGTGAAGCCTCCTGGAATGCGGACGCGCAACATGAAGTATCCAGGCGTGGCGGTACGATGAAACAATCCCAGCCATTTCAGACGTTGGACGTCGTCCTCGCTGATGGATTCCCATCCTTCCCTGGCAATGTCGGGCAATTTTTTTTCAATTTCAAGGGGACTGGCTTCAATTTTTATTTGTTCGATTTTATTCACTGATTTCACCGAATTCAAAATTAGACGATTAAAATCTCTTAGAGTTACAAGTTTCATGCCAAGGGGTTTTCCCCTTTGTTTTCGGGTCTATGAACATATTGATAGAAAAATGCAGCGCGTTCCCGCTTAAAAAAGTAGCGAATTTTTTTACGGACGCTCAATAAAAGGGCGCGGCGGCTTATAGTTAATAAGTTGTGAAGGGCATGCTTGAGGAAAATTACTATTTATTAAAATGCCGTTTTTTATTACAATCGTTATTGAACGGGATTTCAGTTGGTCTTGTTAAACGCTCGAGAATTCTTCTTCAAACTTTAACCCCATCCTAAAATGAACAAAGAGTCGTCAAGCTTTCTTAGTTTATTTTTTAACGATACTCTTGCCATTCCCATAGGCCATTTTTCTATTGCCGTTTTGATTGTCAGCGTTTTTTTGGTGGTAGGAAAACACAGACTGGGACTGGTCGGGGTCTATATTGCTACCATTTACTGGATATTCGCAGTGCAAAGAGTCCACATCACGAATCTCTTGGAGAAAACCGAAATCGGCGTTTATCTTTTTGGCTTTGTCGGGGTGCTCATGGCCTGTTTCACCGTGGCCGGATTCCTGAGAAAGGACGAGTAGAGCGCCAGGGAGTTTGCTCCCCCTGCGCCGGGTTCCTAAGAATGGCGCAAAATAAATTCCTTCCCATCCTCTCCTTTTTTATCCCCGACCCCTTTCTAAAAAACCCGCGGCCCTGATTGGAGGCTTTATGGTAGGAGCCATCATCGGCGACGTCGTCGGTTCGGTTTATGAATGGAACAATATCAAGACCGAGGACTTCCCGCTTTTTATCCAGGAAAGCCGGTTCACCGACGACACGGTTTTGTCCGTTGCGTTGGCGGACGCAATCCTCCACCAAACCGACGTCATCGACAAGTTCAAGGAGTATTACGCCGGGTACCCGGAGGCGGGATACGGCGCCCGGTTTGCCCGTTGGGCCGCTTCGGATTCCCGCGAACCGTACAACAGTTTTGGAAACGGATCGGCCATGCGCGCCAGTCCGGTGGGGTTCGCCTATTCGTCCATGAAAGAGGTTTTGGCTCAGGCAAAATTGAGCGCCGAGGTCACGCACAATCATCCGGAAGGCGTCAAGGGAGCGCAAGCGGTCGCGGCGGCGATCTTTTTAGCTCGGGCGGGGAAGAGCAAGGAGGATATTAAATTTTTTACGGAACAGACGTTTGATTACAAACTCGACGAACCCCTGGAGTCGATTCGCGAAACCTACGAGTTCGACGTCTCCTGCCAAGGTTCGGTCCCTCAGGCATTGACGGCTTTTTTGGAATCGACGGGTTTCGAGGACGCGATTCGCAAGGCGATTTCCCTGGGAGGGGACAGCGACACGATCGCCTGCATCGCGGGAGGGGTGGCTCAGGCTTACTACAAAAAAATTCCCGAGCCGATTTTAAAAGCGGTTTATGAAATCCTGGACGAACGCCTCAAACAAATCGTGTTCACATTCTCGCTTCGCTTTGGCTGTTTCCCCTAACCGCCTACCGCAGACCAGCGCCTGGAGGCAGATAGCGTAACTGGTTTGTAACGCTACGGGCTGGGTGGCAATTGCTCTGCATCTCAAACTCTTCTACCGGACGTTGTCCGGCTGCTCGCCGCAGGGGCAGTAGGGGCGTCTTACACGGTAAATGATCACGCCACATTGGGTTTGCAAATCCAAACCATTGGCCCCGGGGGCTACCCCGGTCAGGTAGAGGAAACTTCCTCGGAATCCTCTTCTTCCTCTTCTTCCGATTCGCCTTCGCCCAGCATGCCGTATTCGTCGTCGTTCTCGGCAAAAAACTCGTCGTCGTCGCCCATAAGTTCGTTTTCCTCGAACTGATAATCCAGGTCTTCTTCCAGTTCCTGGGTTTTGGGCGTGGAGGGTAGGTCCTCCCAAACCACGACGCGGGAATTCCCCCGGTCGCAGATATAAAGTTTCCCCGGATCCTCTTCGTCTTCAGGATCCTCGTCCAGATACAAACCATACGGATCGTTCAAGGTGAAGGCCGCGGCCTCGGCGTTGCGGTTGACCTTGCATTCCAAATAAGTTTTTTGACCAATCACCAGATCGGCGGGTTGACCGTTTTCCGTGGGAATTTCGTTCCACATCAGAACGCGGTTGTTGCCGGTGTCCGAAACGAAAAGACCTTTGCGTCCGCAAACCACGTCCGTCGGGAAATAGAGACCGGAGTCGCAAGACCTCTTGGCCCCCAGTCCGGCGTTAACGTCCCTGCTGAGCATGTCTTTTTGCCCGATGACCAAATCCGCCGCGACGCCGTTTTCACGCGGCAACTTGTTCCAAATAAGAATGCGATTGTTGCCCTGGTCGACCACAAAAAGTTTTCCGCTTTCATCGTCGAAAAAAGCGGCGGTGGGGAAACTCAGGGTGTCCGGTCCGCACCGGTCGTAATCTCCATGGTTGGGTTCGCGCTCGTCCATTCCCGCTTGACCGAGGCAGACGTCTGCGTTCCAGCCGTTTTGAAACGGTTGTTTGTCCCAGATCAATATTCGATGATTGTCCTTGTCCGCGACGAAAACGGACTGATCGTTTCCCGAGCGCATTCCCATGGGGAAAAACAGGGATCCGGACCCGACAAATCCGCGACGGTTCGCCTCGTTGGTTTCGAGGTTGTCCTGACCCATTACCAGGTCGGGCGGTTCCCCGTCGTCGGAAGGAATTGTGTCCCATCGCAACGCGCGGTGGTTTCCGCTGTCGGCCACATAAAGTTTGCCGTCGATCACGCACACCCCGGCGGGGGCGGAAAGCGTATCGTCCTGCGACATGCTGATGGTGAATCCGTCCAGGCTCTCGTCTCCCAACCCGGAGGTCATTTCGTCCAGGGTGGTGGTGACGCCGCGATTTTCAAGGCAATCTGCAAAGTCTTCCTGGCCCAGGACCACGCTGGCGGGTTCGCCGTCTTCTTCGGGAATTTGATCCCAGATCAAAACTCGATGGTTGCCCCGGTCGGTGATGAAAAGCATTTGTCCGAATTTGGTAACCCACTGCGGCTCCATGAGGGTGTTGTCGCCGGGGTCGTCGGCTCCGCGATTGGCCTGACACATGGAGAAATCGCCTTGCCCTAAAACCTGAACGGCTCCAACCTCCGTCTTTTCCTCGACCTCCTGCTCGTCGTCCTCAAACTCGTCCGCGTCCATTTCCTCCATTTCGTCTTCATCAATCTCGACGAGCTGCTGGCCTTCTTCTTCGGAGTCTTCGGCTTCTTCCTCCTGGTTATTCAGAGCCTCTTCGGCTTCACCCTCGTTTTGCAATTCCTCTTCAGACATGTAAACAACCTCCAGAAATATTGACCCGCCAAAATCGCGTCGCGGTTCGGCGTTTGAAATATCTAATCCACATACGGGCCTGTTAATTATTACATAGATGTAATGCGGCGGTGTATTTTACACCGTAGAAACTCTCAGGGCAAATGCAACCTTTGCCACATTGAAACAACTTTCCTGCCGTTGCGATCCTGATGGGTTCCGTCCCAAATGGCAAAAGCCATCAGGATTGGAACGCCCTTTTTTAATAATTTCACGTCCCACTTGTTCAAAGACTTTAACGGGCGGCTGAAAACCACGGTCCATTTGCCGTCTTTCCAAACGCCGTTGCCCGAGACGTTTTGCTTGGTCGTGGGTTGCGGGGTGAGCGTGCCGAATCCTTCGGCGTTCAACTCCTCCACCGGAGCCTCGCGGAACGGGTTGAGCGATTCCACGGGATTGACCTCGCCTCCAAAAATCATGACGTCCATGTCCTGCATGCCTTCGGTGGCGTATTCCAGACGTTTTTTGGTTTCGATTTCCTGTTGCCAGTCGGCTCGCCATTGCCAGATATTCACCACCTTGCCGCGGTTGCCCATGCCAAAAAACGGCTCGTTGTGGCCGTGCTTGTGTAACACCACGTCGCCGAGCGCAAACTCGACCGCCACTGCGTCTTTAAAATCCTGGTGCCGGCTGGAGGTTCGGTTGGGAGTAGGGTCGTCCCACTGGACCCGGACGCCAAGATTTTCCCCGTTGACCACCGCCTGAACCTGGATGCGGTTGATAGGATTTCTCCGGGCGTTCAGGGGAATTAGATGGACGACGTTTTTCGGAGCGCTTTTCCACATCTCGTGGTCGGGATCGGTTTCCACCGGCTCGGATATTTTTTTCGCGCGCAAATCAGTTTCATATTCCGCCTTTTGATGCTTCTCCGTTTTGACTCTGGAATGAAGAAAGGCGGCCAGGTTCCAACGCTCCTCATCCGCCAAATGACCGAAGGACTTCATGGGCGTGCCGTCGATACCCGTGGTCAGGGTCATATAAATATCTTTTTTCCCGTAGCCCCATTTAAAGGTGTTTGGATTTTCCAGATCGTAAACGAACAGGCGATGATCCCAAATGTCGTACAGCTGATCGGCCATGATTCCGTCGCCCTTTAGATCGGTTCCATGACAGCGGGCGCAACGCAATTCCCGGTACAGCTTCCCGCCTTTTTCGACGTCTTCGGACGCGGTGGGTGGAACAGATTTAACGACAATGGGAGAGCGCGGTTTTTCTTCCTGAAAGCGTTTGGAGAATTTTTTAACGTATTGAACGACCGCCTGGGTTTCTTCGTCGGACAAGGCGGCGCCCCAAGCGGGCATGGCCGTCCCGGGAATGCCGCGGGAAATGGTGCGGGCGATATCTTCGTCCAGAGGCAGGGATCCCGAGGGGGTGGAGCGATGCTTGAAAATTCCCTTGCGAAAATCGCGCGCCCAAGGGAAAAGGTAATCGGTGGCCTTGCCGCCGCCGTTGCCGTCTAGCCCGTGGCAAAATCCACACATATGCTTGTACACGGTTTCGCCCAACGTTTTCCCAGGACCTCCGTGATCGTTGTGTTCCGTCTTGCCGAATACGCCGCGGGGCGGCGAGACATTTCCCTCCGTTCCGGCTTCGGACGAAGCCGACTCCTTATGCTCGGAACCGGAGTGCGCGAAAACGGACCCCGCAAGCGCCAAGACGCCTACTAATGTCAGGATATATGGGGTGAGTTTAACGGACTGGTAATTTCGGGGTGGACAGGGAATACGCAACTTCATTTCCATTCAATCCATCTTCCTGGACGTCGGCCCAGATTTTCTGGCAGTTTCGCCTGAAGTCGACGCCCAGGCAATAAAACATCGGATATCTATTTGCAAAGTATATGACCGGATTCGATATGTACACGCTCAGCTTGTCGTAGCGGGCGATTTCAATCGCCTGATCGATAGCCAGCTCCTCGGAGGAAGCTTTCCGGACCACCTTGCGTATGACCATGTAATCCAGCGCGCCGTCGAGGTCCAGATCGTAAAAAGTGGAAATCATTCCGTTGACGCTCATCAACTCCCATCCCCGGTAACTGGGGGCTTTCCAGCCGGGTTCTTTGGGAATGATCGAGTCGGCGGAACCTTCGCCCGGAAAAAGCGTCTGGGTACTTGCCGTTCCCGCCCATACAAAAAAACAGGCCAGAATGCCAATGGTTCCCATCCAAATTTTTCCGGAATCGCTCAAAGAATATCGTCTCCCGAGGCGCATGTATTTATGGGTCCACACTAGCACAATTTCCGGCCCGATTAAAAACTTAAGTCCCATCTGAATTATTAAAAAATTTTAATCTTCCGCTTTCTTCCGCTATCCGGAGACGGGGAATCTTCATGAACCAAATCTGATTTTGGCCGCCTCCCTGGGATCATGATTTTTTCCTGAAAAGTAAAAACCCGTCTTCGTCTATCAACAACTCGTGTCGTTTGTCGGTTTTCAATTGCCTGAGAAATTTTTGGTAATCATGCGGACTTTGAGGCCACTGATTGCCTTTGGTATCCAGCAATGCGTAGTCAGCTTCCATACCCTCGTCGGGATAGACGTAAATTTTCCTTCGTCTTTCAATATGGGGAAGCAAGTTGGCCTGCGCGGACACGGAAACTTCGGAAGGAATTTTTTTGATGATTTCATGTCCCCTCACATGATGCTGGGTCACGGCGATTCGGGACGGCCTCAAGAGTTGCCACAAGGAACTGTTGGCCAGGTTGATTATCAAAATTGTGCAACACAAAATAGTTAACGCTTTCTTTTTATCAACGAAAAACCTTTGCCGCAAGTTGGCCAGTCCATAAACCAACGCTATAAATAAAAATGGAATGATGGGGGAGGCGTAATACAGGCCAAGACCTTTTTGCAAACTGGAACCGCTGACAAAATTCGCAAAAAACGGCAGGAGCGTTGGCAAAAAGGCCGATGGACTGGCTAGGGGAATGAACAGCAAACACCCCAACATATTGAAAAATGTTTTGACGGACAAGGGATTGAACACAGCCGCCAGAGCATTTCCCGGCTGAGTCAGAAAGGCCGTCGCCATTGCGGAAAAACTATTCCCAAAACCGCCGTAAATCCCGGCGGAGCTGAAATAAAAAATGTCTTTGGTAGAACTCAACACATCGGACGTCATCAGATTTTTGGCGACGGCAAACCATAAAACGGAAAGGACAATCGTGACGGCGCCGATCTTTTTTTCTTTCAGGAACCAGAAAATAAAAACCCCGAAAGGAACCATATACAACGAAACGTCTTCCTTGACGCAAAGCGCGAGAGCAAAAAACAGGTAATACAGACGGTATCTTTTTTTGACTAGAAAATAAAACGCCGAAAAAATAAAAAGCGGCTCCATCGTCTCCATATGGAAATCGTACATGACCGCCGTGCTCAATTTCCGGTACAACAGGTAGCTGACGGCCAGGATCAGAGCGATTTTGGCGTCGCCAAGTTTCCATTTCGCGATGTGATAAAAAGGAACCGCGGACAGGCCGACGCAAACGACCTGCAATAAAATCAGGGTAGCGGGATCGTTGTAGATCAGGTAAAAGGGAACGACTAAAAATAAGATCGGGGAAAAATGCAGGGCTAGAAAACTCTGGTCCCAATAAAAATGCTGGTACAGCAGGGTCCCGTCCAGAGTATTGGCGATGGAATAGTCAAACAGGCTCAGATCCAGAGCGCTGGTCCTGAAAATGTAATGGCGGACGACGCGGATCAGTCCAAACACGACGATCCAGATTACCGCGACTATCCAAACGGGATTTTGCTTCAGCCAATTCTTCAGCGAATAAAATAGGCTTTGCAAACATATTGCTCCATTTGCCGGTGAGTGTTGAAGAAGGAAGCGTTGACGCCAATGGCGTAACTTTGCATCTGGATCCAGCGCTCGCGGTTTTCGTAATAGGTTGGAACCACGATGGACTCCATTTTTTCGTACAGGCTTTCGGAGTCGTGCCGGTCGAGCTCTTCGCGATCCAAATCCGAACGCGGGTCGACGTCGCCGATGGCCCAGCCGGTGACGCCTTCGATGCACCCTTCCACCCACCAACCGTCCAGGATGCTGAGGTTCAAGACGCCGTTCAGCGCCGCTTTCATGCCGCTGGTGCCGGAGGCCTCGTGCGGACGCAGGGGAGTGTTGACCCAGACGTCGACGCCGCCGGTGATCAAATACCCCAGGCGCATATTGTAATCGGGCAGATAGACCAGTTTCAGTTTTTTGCTCCGCTTTTTTATTTCATCGTTAAATTGATGAATGTCCCGGATCAGGGCTTTTCCCGCCTGGTCCTGGGGATGGGATTTTCCGGCGAAAACTATTTGAAGCCCGTCGCAGTTCTCCGCAATCTCAATCAGGCGGTCCAGATCGTTGAACATCAACGTCGCCCGTTTGTAAGCGGCGGCGCGGCGGGCGAATCCCAGAGTCAGAATTTCCGGATCAAATTTTTCACCGGACACGCGTGCGATTTCCTCCATCAGATTCTTTTTGCTTTCCATATGGGCGGCCCAAATGTCCGCCAGCGGTATATTCATGGCATGCCGCAAATATTTTGGATCCTTGGCCCAAAGTTTGATCGATTGGTCGAAAAGTTTCTTGAAAGCCGTGTGGGTCCAGGTGGGGACATGGATTCCATTGGTGATGAAATCGATATCGCGTCCGGGAAACATGTTCCTTGAAACATCGCCGTGCATTTGTGCCACTCCGTTGGCAAACCGGCTGAGGTTCAACCCAAGGGTGGTCATATTCAGGTCGTTTTCTCCGCCAATTTTCTTTAGAGCCTTGAGGGGCATATTGACGTTCAAGGTTTTCTCAACCAGGTCGTAGGAAAATTTGTCGTGTCCGGCGGCAACGGGAGTGTGGGTGGTGAACACGCACAGGTTTTTGACTTTTTCGAAATCCCACAACGTGTCCTCGTCCCAGGTCTCGAGGATATTGCGCTGGCTCTCGCGCAACAGTTCCAAAGTGAGGAGCGCGGAATGCCCCTCGTTCATGTGGAAGGTGTGGATTTTATGACAGCCGATGGCCCGCAGATACTTGACGCCGCCGATTCCCAGCAGAATTTCCTGCTTGAGCCGAAATTCCTGACCCCCCGCGTACAGCGAACTGGTGAGCGCCCGGTCGCGCTCGTCGTTTTCCGGCAACTGGGTATCCAAAAATATTATGGGAACCCGATGGCCGTCGAGTCCTGTGTACACATAAAGCCAGCCCTGAACGGAAACGTCCCGGCCCTGGATTTCCTGAATAACGATTTTCGTCGGCAGGAGCTTCAGTTTGTCCGCGGGGTTCCATTCTATCGGGCTTTCCACCTGCTCGCCCTTATCGTTGATGGACTGGCTGAAATATCCCTGATGATAAAGCAGGCTGACTCCGACGACGGGCAAACTCAGGTCGGCGCAGGATTTCAGAGTGTCGCCGGCAAGAACTCCCAAACCGCCGCTGTAGGTATAAACGCCGGTTTCAAGGCCGATTTCCATACTGAAATAGGCGATCCCGGGATCGAAATTGACGAGGTCTGGCTGAACTGAATTCATGTTTTTATTAAAATTGAAGGGAGAAAATTTAGGAAGAATGGTCGGTCATGGCGGCGGCGACGTCGGGGTACAATTCAAAAACTTCGTGGAGCTTGGCCATATCAAAAACTTCTTTTGGGGCGCCCGTCAAATGGACCAGCAGAAAATAACCGCCGAGTTTTTTCACCTTTTGGCGGCTATGGAGAAAGGCGCTGATGGTCGAGCTGTCCAGGTAACTCACTTTTTCCAGGTTGATAATGAACTTAAAAAACCCGCGACTGACGTAGGCGTCGATTAATTTCTCCAACTCGCCGGAATTGTAAATATCAAGTTGGCCTTTCAGGTCGAAAATAACAAAATCATTCTCGTCCCGGCAGTCGATATTTATCTTTCCCATCAATCCCAGAATTTCTTTATGGATATTTTCCATGATCAAAATTGCCGTTCAAACCTTTTGGGGTCGTCGCCCTGCGGTTCGTGCGCCACCCAGTATGTTTCGGCGTCGGGTTCTGGTTTGCGTTTCATGGGATCCTTGCCTAACAGCGCGAAGACAAAACGGACGGGGGTGAACACCGCGTAATACATCAGGCCGAGAATCAGTTTGGCGTTGAAAGCGCCGATGACTTCCGCGAACCGCATCCAGCGGCGATGGACGCCTTTCAGCGTGCAAGGAAAAAGAGCGCCCGTAATCAAAAACGCAAACGATAAAAAACCCAACGCCAACCCAAATTTAACGGCGCCCTTATAGCCCGCCAGAAGCGCGAATAAAGCGAAGGCCGTCGCCATTGTGAAACCAAATTGTCTCAGTTGTTTTTCGGATTCCACGGTTCCCCTAGTATTAAATTAAACGACTCTCATCATATCCAAACTCATGCAGGAAACAAGGGAAATCACTCCGGACTTTTGGTCGTTCCGTACAAATCCAGAGTCTCGGGAAACTTCGTCGACTGACCGTCGTAGAGCGCCCTCCCGGCTTTCAACGCCAGAATTCTGGAGGCGTAGCGTTTCGCCAGATCCGGCAAATGCAGGTTGCAGATCACGGCGACTCCGTCCCTGGAATTGATCTCGCGCAGAATCTCCATGATATTTTCGCTGGCTGTGGGATCCAGGCTGGCAACCGGTTCGTCGGCCAGCAATAATTTTGGATTCTGCATCAAGGCGCGGGCGATGCCGACGCGCTGTTGTTGTCCCCCGCTGAGCGTTCCCGCCTTTTGCCTGAGCTTGCCGGAAAGCCCCATGCGTTCCAGGTTGCGGCAGGCCTGCTCGACGGCGGCGGGGGGAAAACGGTTGAAAATCCCGGCGAGCGGCGACACGCTTCCCAAGCTTCCCGTCAACACGTTGGTGAGGGTCGTCGCTCGGGGGATCAGATTATAATTTTGAAAAATCATCCCTATTTTCCGGCGGGCTTCACGCAGGCGGCCCCCTTCGAGCGCCGTGAGGTCTTCGCCTTCAAAAAATATTTTCCCTGCGCTGGGTTCGATCAGTCGATTGACGCATCTCAGGAAGGTCGATTTGCCCGATCCGCTTTTGCCCAGCACGGCGACAAACTCTCCGGGTTGAATTTCAAAAGAAACGTCCGCGAGCGCCTGGGTTCCATCGTCGTAAGTTTTGCTCAAATTTTCGATTCGGAGCATAAGAGACCGGCGAGGCGCCGGAGCCAGTGGTTTGGGTTTGCAAATCTAATGTAACTTGTAGCTCTCACCGTAAAAGATTGCCTACTGCCCCTGTGGCGAACAGCCGGCGAGGCGCCGGAGCCAGTGGTTTGGGTTTGCAAATCTAATGTAAACTTGTAGCTCTCACCGTAAAAGATTGCCTACTGCCTTTGTGGCGAGCAGCCGGCGAGGCGCCTGTGGCCGGCGTACCGCCGGTGGTAATTGTTGACGAATGCAAAGTTTTCCTAAACTCAAACCCCAACCTGCCGAACTTTCGTTATTGCATTCGAGATGCAAGCTCACCAGCGCTTGAACCGTTTTCCTTAAACGCTACACTAATTGAGTCCAGCGTCACGCTGGCCAGGCGCTGGCCTGGCGGACAGGCCAAAATCCAGATCCAGCAAGCGTCCGGCCTGGCGAACGGGGTCGAAGAAAGCGTCCAGGTCTTTCAATCCGGTTATGCCGTAAACGCGCTTCAGCGTCCGGCTGCCTTTTGGGTCTTTGGAAATACGAATCAAACCGCTTTTCAAAGTTTCCTTGAGAGTCGGGGAAAGTCCCTTGCGCACGGACACCGTGTCGTTGGGAATATCTTTGGTGTAGGCGACGACGCGAACCTTTTTGAAAATGTCTGGATAACTTTTGGCGACCGCCGCGCGCGCGTCGTCGTAGGTAGCGCCCGCGTCCACTTCCCCGCGCATGACGGACAGGACAACTGCGTTATGAGAGCCGGCAAACACGGTTTTTGAAAAAAACGTTTCCGGATCGAAGCCTTTCGATTTCAGCAGGGCCTTGGGATAAAGATGTCCGGAAGTGGAGGCCGGATCCACAAAAGCGAAGGTTTTTCCTTTTAAATCCTTGAGGCGTTCGGCGCCGACGCCGGCGTTTGCCAGGATTTGCCCGCGGTAAAAGGGACTGCCAAAGCGGTCCACGATGAGCAAAAGATCGACGCCGTACTTTTCCCTGGCCAGCACATAACTGAAAGTGGCCAGCCAGCCTATGTCGACCTTGCCCGCGCCCATAGCCTCGACCACGGCGGCGTAACTTGTCGCAACGGAAGCCTTGAAATGCAAACCGGTTTCTATTTGCAACAGACGGGCGATCTCTTCGCCGCCTTCAAGAATGACCTGGCTGTCTCCCGAAGGGACGAACATCATGCTCAAGGGATTTTTTTGTGTGCCGGGCTTGCCATCTCCCGTCCCGGCAGACAAGGGGACGGCAAAAACGAAAAGACTTCCCCATAATATGAAAGCAAGAAATCTGGCGGCATCAACGAGGCGCTGTGTATTCATTAAGATTCCGAGAAATTCCGAGTGGTTCCGAGAGACAGCTTGCGGAATTATAACATTTCGGCTCGGATGGGTTTTGGATTGGGAGCAAAAAAAAGGGATAAAACGCCCGAAGGCGCTTTACCCCTACTGCTTTTGACCGGAAAACTTAATGCATCAAGTCTTCGCGGATATATTTGATAACGTCCCATATCTCTTTGTCTTTAAGCTTCATGGGAGCCATGCCGGTGCCCTTGGAGCCGTTTTTGATGATGTAGTACATTTGACCCGCGGAAACATCCTTCATGGTCGCGGCGCAGGTGAAATTAAGCGGTTTGGGTTTCAGGCCTTGGCCCAGCTTTCCCTCACCCGCTCCAGTTTTGCCGTGACACATTACGCAAGCCATGGGTTTGGAGGTCTTGTCATAAAGCTTTTTGCCGTTTGCCTTGTTGGCTTTGCCAGTGTTGTCTTTACCGGCAATACCGCCGGGAGCCTTTTTAGTTTTTCTCGGTTGCGGACACTTGCCGCTGGCAAACGCGGAGGTGGTGGTAAAAAGGGCGAACATTGCCAGGGTTACTAATAAGATAATTTTTTTCATGAATTTCTCCTTTTTACTTTTTTGGACATTTCCATTAAAAGAAGAGTCCTGCCAATAACACGCATATTCCAAACCCGACTATATTAAGGAAGCGCTTTTTATTCATAACGGTTCGGTCATTATAACATTCCGGCTCGCATGGGTTTTGGGTTGGGAGCAAAAAAAAGGGGTAAAACGCCCGAAGGCGCTTTACCCCTAACTGCTTTTGACCGGAAAACTTAATGCATCAAGTCTTCGCGGATATATTTGATAACGTCCCAGATCTCTTTGTCTTTAAGCTTCATGGGAGCCATGCCGGTGCCCTTGGAGCCGTTTTTGATGATGTAGTACATTTGACCCGCGGAAACATCCTTCATGGTCGCGGCGCAAGCGAAATTACGAGGTTTGGGTTTCAAAGCCGCGCCCAGTTTTCCGTCGCCCGCTCCAGTTTTGCCGTGACACATTACGCAAGCCATGGGCTTTGCTTTCTTGTCATAAAGCTTTTTGCCGTTTGCCTTGTCGGCTTTGCCGGTGTTGTCTTTGCCAGCAATACCGCCCGGAGCCTTTTTAGTTTTGCGCGGCTGGGGACACTTGCCGCCGGCAAACGCAGAGGAGGCCGTGAAAAGCGCAAACACTGCCAGAATTACTAATACGATAATTTTTTTCATGAATTTCTCCTTTTTACTTTTTGGAAATTATCATTTAAAAACGATTAAACAACTTAACGCCCAACTTCGCTGTATCAATCCATTGGTAATTCAATGTTGTATTTAAGGCTCGTGCGCTTCCCTGACAACCCTTTCAACTAAACTCCAGCTTTTCAGGAAATTCGACGTTGAATTATATTCAATCTTCACCAAGTGTCAATCAAAAATTTCCGGGTCAAAATATGAGTTCCAAGCTCCTCTAGTTTCCTTCCGGTTTATACAATTCGGTCTCACTTACAGAGCCATTGTAAGAAACGGGAATTAAATTACGATTAAGGCTCTGTTAAATTTATTTAATTTTCGCCTCCATTCTTCCGCTTGAGAGCTTTTGGAATGCAGAAAAAGCGGCTCAGTTAATTCATTTGTTTTCAGTTTGTTACGGGAAGAATTCCTTGGCAGAGTTATTGAAATTCGGATTTTTACCTTGATTTTGTCCCAAAAAGTATTATTTTACGACTGTCCCCAAACGCATTTCATTTTTTACGGGCCACCTGATTGAGGGATGCTATTTTAAAGTTGTTGGCCCTGCGTTTAACGGCGGACGTCAAACGCAATTCACATATTGCTTCTCTTATAGATTTTCTTTTTTTAACCCCCTCTCCCAAAACCATCCCCCGAGCGTCTGAATAGCTGATGGCTGGATAGTAGCCATTAAGGATCGGGTATTAAAAGGTTTTGGCAGGACAAGTTGGAGGTAGCTCGATATGAACCAACCTCTATTTCATCATCACAATTTCGAAAAAAAGCCGAAATATCTCACCCGGCTGGATCAGATACCGCAATTGTCCGAAGAAGAAAGAAATCGGCTTCAACCGGTTTCGGACAAATTTGTCTTCCGCTCCAACGATTACTATAACTCTTTGATAAATTGGGATGATCCTAACGATCCTATTCGAAAGATCATCGTCCCGGAAGTCCAGGAACTAGACGACTGGGGCAAGCTAGACGCCTCCGACGAGGAGAAATATACAAAGGTCCGCGGCCTGGAGCATAAGTACGATTCCACCGCTTTGCTGTTGGTCAACGAAGTTTGCGCAGCGTACTGCCGCTTCTGCTTCCGCAAGCGGCTGTTCATGGACGAAAATGAGGAAGTGACCAAGGACATTTCGGAAGGGCTGGAATATATCCGCGCCCATAAGGAGATCAGCAACGTCCTCCTGACGGGAGGCGATCCCCTGATCATGTCCACAAGCAAACTGGAGCCCATCATCCGCCAACTGCGCGAGGTGGAGCATGTCAAGATCATCCGGATCGGAACCAAGATTCCGGCGTTCAATCCCTATCGAATTTTGAAGGATCCTTCCCTGCTGGAAATGATTCGCAAATACAGCAATATTGAGAAGCGTATCTATATTATGGCGCATTTCAACCATCCCCGCGAACTGACGTCCGTGGCTTTGGAAGGGCTGGACGCCCTGATGCAGGCGGGCGCGATTGTCGTCAACCAGACCCCGATGATCAAGGGCGTAAACGACGACCCTGAAGTGTTGATGGAGCTGTTCCAAAAACTCTCGTTCATCGGCGTGCCGCCCTATTATGTATTTCAATGCCGGCCCACCGAAGGCAACAAACCTTACGACCTTCCCGTGGAAAGAGCCTACGAGATTTTTGAACAGGCCCGGTCGCGTTGCTCCGGTCTCGCCAAGCGCGCGCGCCTGGTGATGTCCCACGACTCTGGCAAGGTCGAAATCCTAGGTCTCACCGAAAAACATATCATTTTCAAATACCAGCGCGCCGCGGACAACGAAGACAGCGGCAAGGTGGTTCTCTTCAAGCGCAACCCCGATGCTTATTGGTTTGACGACTACAAAGAAGCCGTTGAGGAACTGACTCTGGCCAGCGTGCAGCTGCCAGGCTAGCGCCTGGAGGCAGCCGAGATAATCTTCGATGCAGATAGGCGCAACTTATACGGTAAACGCTAAGGCTACATTGAATTTTCAAATTCAAACCGCTGGCCTCGGTGTAGGCCAATCCAGGCGAAAAAGTTTTTGAGATGCAAGCCTTGACGTGATTTGCGGCATTCACCGTAAGGGATTGCCTAATGGGTCCAGCGTCACGCTGGCAGGAGCCGCTGATGAGTCTGGCGATAGTTCTGGTCGCTTTTCCGGGCTTCTATTTTCTGGGCCGACGGATCGCTGAAAAACTTTCCCTGCGCTTTGCCGACGGTCAGGAAGCGATTATCGTTGCCTCCGCCCTCGGTTGCTTCGCCGTTTCCTACCTCACCGCCCTGGTTTGTTTTCTTCACCTCGTCTATCCGGCGATTTTTTGGCTCCTCTTGATCGGCATTTTTGTTTTCTGCTTTCCCAGGGAATGGCTCCAGCCTCCAGCCAAGTCAACCTCCGCTCAAAGCCTTCGACGAGATTTTAAATCCTTGTTCGAGGGCGACGGATTCTTCCGCTTTAACGTCGCCATTCTCGGCCTGCTCGTTTTCATTTCGCTGACCCTCGCGCTATTGCCGCCCACGCGCACCGACGCCCTGGTCTACCACCTGGCCGTCCCGAAAGCCTATCTTGAAAATCATGGGCTGGTCCATCTGCCGAACAATATCTACTCCTTCTTTCCGCATTTCATAGAAATGATCTACCTGTTTTTCCTGGGACTCGGCGGCGAAGGAGCGGCTGTATTGTCCGGCTGGGCGCTGTCCCTGTTACTCCTGTGTGCCCTGTCGTATTATTTCCAACAATTCCTGGGAAAGGGTCGCGCCATTTTGCCTGCGGTTTTGATTTTTTCCACGCCCACGTTTTTGGAGGTAGGCTCCTCGGCCTACATCGACGTCCCCCTGGGAACCTTCATTTTCATGGCCTTCTATTGCTGGGACCGATGGAGGACCACGCTAAAGGATCCCTGGCTATGGCTCATGGTCGCTTTCACCGGGGCCGCTACGGCGTCCAAGCTGACCGCCGTTATTATTCTGCCGCTGGCGTTTCTCGGCGTCGCCCTGCAAGGCCGAAATCGCCTGGATTCCACATGGATAATGCCCCGGCTGGGAATACTCGTTTTGGGCGTCGCCCTGTGCATGTCTCCCTGGTGGACGCGCAATCTTTATTATTCGGGCAATCCGTTCGCACCGTTCTTCATCCATATCTTTGGCGGCGAAGGAGGGGTTAACTGGGACCCTGGCAGGACTCATCTCCTGCAGCAATTAAAGTTCGGCTTTGGCAATGGGTTCAAGGAGTTTCTTTTAATGCCCATCCACCTGACCTTTTTCAGCCAAAAGGGATTTCCCTACTACGACGGCGTTATCGGTTATCTGTGGCTGGTTTTACTGCCCTGCGCTTATTGGGCGCTTCCCAAAAAAACCGACTCCGTAGAGTACCGGAACCGCATTCTATCGCTATTTGTCGCGTTCGCGGTTTTGTTCGCTTTCTGGTTCATCAGTTTTCAACGCATACGCTACCTGACAATCCTCTTTCCTTTTCTGGCGCTCCTTTTGGCCTGCGGATTCCAAAGAATGCCGACGCGCCTTTCTTTAGGAGGAAAACTCGAAGACGGTTTCAGCTTAAAGCGATGGACCTACCGACTGGCCGCGCTGGCGCTTTTGGGCAACCTGGTCCTGATCCTAAATTTTTGGACGGAACTAAAGCCTCTGCCGTTTCTTTTTAAAACCGAAACCCGCGAGGCCTATCTGACGCGGCGAATCCCCGAATACCGGACCTATCAGGCATTCAACCAAACGCTCAAAAAAAACGACAAGGCTCTTTTTGTTTTCATGAGAAATTTCGGTTATTATTGTGATCGCCCGTTTTACAGCGATAGTTTTTTCGAGGGCCACACAATTCAGAGAATCCTCGCGTCGTCCAGCGCGGCGACGGACGTCGTCCAACAACTTCGTCGCCTTGGGATCACGCATTTAATGTACAACGCAACTCTGTTGCGCTCCATGGCGTCGAACCTGCCGCCGGAACAACAGCGGGTTCTGGCGGAATTTTTGGACAAACATACGAAACGCGAATTTCGGGACGGGCGTTTTTATCTGCTTCGTCTCGTTTTTAATTAAGGAAGGAGTTTGCCTCATGGCAAGGTTGGAAAATAAGAGCATTCTGGTGGTCATCCCAAAGGATTATTACGACGAGGATATGCTGGATCCGATCCTGGAAATCCTCGGGGCGGAGGAACCAAAATTTCTAAACATCGCCTCCTGCAAATTCAAGGAAGCGGTGGGCATGCGGACCGGGAGGATAAATCCCAATGTGCTGATCGTCGACGCGATGGAGGGGGTGACGGGCGACAGCTACGTCACGTCGCAAAAGGGCACCCGGCAGATCCTCGCCGTGTATCAGGGAATCGTTTTGATCGGCGGTAAAGGCGCTCGGAAATATTTGTGGGACGACAAAATTTTAAAAATACTGATCAACGACCGCTATCGTGCCGGCGCCGTCGTCGCCGCGATCGGCTCGGCGATCCCCTGCCTGGGCAAGGCCGGCGTTCTGGAAACCGTTGAAGTGGCTTGCGATACGGAGGATAAAAAGGGAATGGCCGTCCTGGAACCTACCAACGCGATTTTATCGGAGGACGATCTGGTGATCGACGGCAACATCATCACCGCCAAAAACGCGGCGAACGCGGAAGCTCTGGCAAACGCCCTGGTCGACGCCGTGGAAAAAGTCGATCTCAAAAAATAACCCGGCGAGGGCGCCGGCGCCAGCCGGGGTAGCCCGGGGAGCAGTATGCCGGTTCCCCCTTGTAAGAGGGGGCTGAGAAATTGCCTCCAGGCGCTTACCTGGCAGCGCGTTGCACGGCCTGTTAAATTCCCAGTTCGCGGTCTTTTTGCGACTGGATAATTTTCAGTCTCAGCTTGAACGCCGCGTTCAGGTCTTTCACAATCAAATCGCTGGCGTCCGGGAAGAATATTTTATTGTTGAACTCTTCCAGGTTGTACTTTTCCAAAAGTCTGGCGAACGCCTCGTCGGCGAAGGGCCGGGTCATTTTGGCGATCCCCTCGAACAACACCACAATTTTTTCGTGAGAATCCCAGTTATCCTCGATCAGTGTACGAACCGTATCGCCGGCTGGTTCTCCGTTTTCGGAGTGTCTTCCCGAAGGCACAGAGTTTCCCATTATTTCTAAAATATTGATTGTAAACTCTTCTTCCATAAACTTTCAGACGCAAACAACCGTTGCGCCCTCCTCAGAATTATTTAAGAGAACTTCTATAATCGCCCAGCGTGCCCGCTGAACACAATAGACGCTATTTATATTGTGAACATACAAAAAACTACGTTGGGTTTGCCATTTAAGCTCTGCTATCGGGCGCTTGCCCGCCACTCGCCGTGGGGGCAGGGTCCGAGTTGCAAGTTCACCACGGCCCGTAGCTTTCCCTTACAAGTTATATCTACTTGCCTCCGGGCGCTGGCCCGGCGGCTCAGAATTATTTAATTGAAACTTTCTTCATTGGAATCGGTTTCAACGGATTATCCCTGGAATCGCGCTCAGAAGCGACGATTTCGTCGACGGCGTCCATACCGGAGGTCACCTCGCCAAAAGCCGTGTACTGGCCGTCCAGAAACGCGGCGTCCGCCACGCAGATAAAAAATTGCGACCCCGCGCTGTCCGGATCCTGCGACCGCGCCATGGAGAGCACGCCTCGCTTATGCTTCGTATCGTTGAACTCCGCCGGGATGGTGTGCCCCGGTCCGCCAGTTCCATGCAAGGACCGGTCATCCTTCTTCGAGTTGGGGTCGCCCCCCTGGATCATGAACCCGGGGATGACGCGGTGAAACGTCGTTCCATCGTAAAACTCCTTCTTAGCCAGATCAATGAAATTTTTCACATGACCCGGCGCCTTATCGTCGTAAAACTTGATTTCTATATTGCCATGTTCAGTTTCAATAACGGCGGTTTCGTCTGCCATTGGTTTCTCCCAAAAGAAATATTAGTTCCGCGCACTTTTCTATACGTGGCGGTTGAACTTACCTGTTTACAATTTTAACGGATTTCATGACCACTTTTTCCAGCGGGTTGTCCCGCCGGTCGCGCTTGACAGCGACGATTTTATCCGCGACGTCCATTCCGGATATTACCTGTGCAAACGCCGTGTACTTGCCGTCGAGAAACGTGGCGTCCGCCACGCAGATAAAAAACTGCGATCCCGCGCTGTTGGGATCCTGCGACCGCGCCATGGAAACGATTCCGCGCAGGTGCTTCGTATCGTTAAACTCGGCGTTGATGGAGTAACCCGGTCCTCCCGTTCCGTCGTTTCCGCGATTGTCGTCCTTGGAATTGGAATCGCCCCCCTGGATCATGAATCCGGGAATGACGCGATGAAACGTTGTGCCGTTATAATAACTCTCGTTGGAGAGTTTTTTAAAGTTGGCGACATGTCCCTGCGCTTTATCGGAAAGAAATTTTAACTCGATGGTTCCGAGGCTGGTTTCGATGACGGCGATCTCCTCCGCAACCGCGGCGTGCGGAACAGTCAGGATCGAAAAAATAAACAAAGCTACAAGTTGAATGCATTTACGCATGAGTCCTCCCGAATAACTATTTTATGGATTAATATAACAGGACAAGACGTCGATTTTAAAAAAGGCGCCGGGCGTTGTCAACCTTTCCCGCGCCTTTAATGCCTGCAACCAACGCCTGTGTAAAATGAGATGAAAAGCCTGGGTCGATTTCCTACAATACAATATGTCTTAAACATTTTATATATCCGCAACCGCTTTTTGGGAAAAAAATGAATTCCCTTTTTTCATGAATTCGCCCGGCGCCCCGGCGGCGACCAAAACCAAATACAATCGCTCCGGAAGGGTTGGAATCCGCCTGCGAACCTGGTTCGTCGTTTCCAACTATCTGCTCTCCGGCCTGGCCTTGGCGGCGCTCGCTCTCAGCGAGATCCTGCCCCTGCCCGTCAACTTGTTCGCGGCGGCCATTCTCGCCATGCTGTTTTATCTGGAGTCGACAAAAATCCTGCCCATCCTGCCGCCGGGAAAAATCTCCCTGCTCAACTGGGCCTTACTGGGAATTCCCGTCTTCTACCTCTCCTTCAACCTGCCTATCCTCGAAGCCATCACCGCGTTTTTGATCCTCCTCATGTTCTCGCGCCTCGCTTTCAAAACCGAATTAAACGATTACCTTTACGGATACCTGATCGCCATCGTCTGCCTGCTGATCGGCGCGATTTATATTCAGAGCCTCACGTTCGGCGGCCTGTTCATCGCCTTTTACATGACGCTTTGCTGGGGCCTGATGTTTTACAACATGATCGCGGAACGGGCGGGCAGCCTTTCGCCCCCATCCCGCTTCAAAAACGCAGGGGAAAACGAAAGCCCCGGCGCCTCCCTGTTCGCCTTGTCAACGGCTATGCTCCTGGCCAGCCTGGTTTTGACCGCCGCAATTTTCATTGCCTTTCCGCGTCTGGGACTGGGCTTCCTTTCCCTGAACTCCAAGGCCAACCCCATATCGGGATTCTCCAATTCCGTGACCCTGGGCGACGTCGGCAAAATCCTGCAAAACCAACAAGTGGTCATGCGCGTCGAGTTCAAAAAAGACGATAAAGAGTACCGACCGGCAACGCCCATTTACTGGCGCGGAGTGGCGCTGGACCATTACAACGGCAAGACCTGGACCGCCACCGTCGACTCCAAATTGCGCCTGCGCAACCGGCCTGGCGTGGGACTCAACCTGTTCATGGTCGATCCCCCTGTCGATATAGTCGACCTGGAAATTTTCATGGAAACCTTCGACTCCAATTTTGTGTTCACCAACGGCATTCCCATATACATCGACGGCAACTTCCGCCGGTTGGACATGGATCAGAGTTTTAGCCTGCGTATGCCGGACAATCATTACGGACCCAGAAAACTGCTCCTCACTTCGGAAACAGGTCATCCCAAAATCAGTTACGACATTGTCGGTCCAGGCGGGGAATCCGAAAAGTTTCTGGAGCGTTTTCTTCAGGTTCCTGAACTGAGTCCCCAAATCATTTCCCTGGCGGACGAATTGACTTACAGCGCAAAATCCGATTTGGCAAAGACCGTCAATATCCTGAAATTTCTCGCCGAAGGTTTCGGCTATTCCCTGGATATGGTCCACGAAACGGAAGCTTCCGGCCTGGACGAATTTTTATTCGTTCAAAAAAAGGGCCACTGCGAATATTTCGCCTCCGCAATGACGATCCTCCTGCGCCTCGGCGGAACGCCCGCGCGCATCGTCAACGGTTTTATGGGAAGCGAATGGAACGAAATGGGCGACTACATGATCGTCCGGCAAGCCCATGCCCACTCCTGGGTGGAAGCCTTCATCCCCGGTCAAGGCTGGACGCTGTTCGACCCCACGCCTCCGGACCCACAGGCTGGAAGCCTGGACGCCCAAAGCTCCGCCGCGCGCATGATGGATTTACTCCGCCTCAACTGGCAACGCTATATTGTCCGCTACTCGCTCAAGGACCAGATCGATATCGTCTCCTGGTTCGGCGAAAGCGGACGCGACATGGCGTTCGGTTTCAAAAACCTCCAGACGATTAAATGGAAGACGATTTTAAAATCCATCCAGGACAACATACTCCCCCTGCTGTTGGCCGCCGTAGGTGTCACCGCCCTACTCTACTTTCTACGGCGCGACTTCGGGTTTTCCCTGCGCCCGCAACCGCCCTTCGCCGTGCAAAGCTACCAGCTTCTTTTGCTCAAACTGGAAAAACAGGGCCTCCCAAAACCGCCCCACTGGACGCACCGCGAACTCCTGCGTCGGCTCGATCCTCTTCCAGAAGAAAAAAGAAGCGCCGCCAAACGCGTGATCGAATTTTACGAGTCCAGCCGCTTCGCCCACCGCCTCCCGGACGACGAACAAAAAAAAGACGTGAAAGACCTCCTGGCAAAAATCTAGAGGCGCTTTCAAAAATTCCGAGAGTTGCCTGGCTCCCCCTTGCAAAGGGGGTTGGGGGGATTCTTCCGCTAAAAAACTTTAATGGTCTAATTTTTCTTTTCTGCGCACTCTCCCCGATCCGGCTTCAACAAGTTTAAAAAAGAAAAACCGCTCCATTAAAATTTTCATAGGAGGAATCACCCCAGCCCTCTTTGCAAGAGGGGGGTTAAAATACTGGCACCGGCGCCTCGCCGGCTATATGTTGCAATTAAGATATGTTGCAATATAACTTGCAACACCCGTCTCGGTTTTGTAGTCTGTCCTTTTAACTTTTTCTATTTCCCATTCCTAATCTAAAAAAGGCTCCCATGCAAGGCATACCCGCGTCCATTAAAGCCCCGCTCGAAAAAGCCCTCAACGTGCTGAGCGAAGCCGCTTTCATTTACGACGAGAACATGCGCATCCAAAGCTTCAACGACGCGGCGGAAACGATCACGGGCTACGAAAGAAAAGACGTGCTGGGGCAAAAATGCGTCTCCCTCTTCGACCGAAGCCTCTGCCTGGACAACTGCGCGCTCTGCATGACGGTGAAGGAAGACGCCTCGCCGGACAAAGTTTCCTTCGACTCGCCATTCGTGCGCAAGGACGGACAGAAACGCATGGGAAGGTTCAACGCGGGCCTGATGCATAAGGAGAACGGGCGAATGGCGGTTCTGGTTTCGCTGATGGACGTTACGGAACTGACCCGCCTTAAAAAGGAAATCAAGGGAATCCATTCCTTCAACAACATCATTGGCAAAAGTTGCGTCATGCGGGATCTGTACGAGACCGTTAAAAATATTGCTCCTTACAACTCGACGGTGTTGATCCAGGGGGAAAGCGGCACAGGGAAGGAACTCTTCGCCCAGGCGGTGCATTACGAAAGCGCGCGGGCGGATAAAAAAATCGTCAAGGTCAACTGCTCCGCCCTGTCCGACAGCCTGATGGAAAGCGAACTGTTCGGCCACGTCCGCGGTTCCTTCACCGGCGCGGACCGCGACCGCATGGGACGATTTGAAGAAGCCGACGGCGGCGCCGTGTTCCTCGACGAGATTGGCGACCTGAACCATTCGGTCCAGGTCAAGCTCCTGCGCGTCCTGCAGGAAAAATGCGTCGAACGCGTCGGGGAAAACAAAACCAGGCAAGTGGACATCCGCATCATCGCCGCCACGCACAAAAACCTTTTGCGGGAAATCGAAGCGGGACGGTTCCGGCAGGACCTCTATTACCGGCTTAACGTCGTGCCGCTGTTCATCCCGCCCCTGCGCGAGCGCAAGGAAGACGTGCCGCACCTCGTCCGGCATTTCATATCGAACTGGAAAGGACTGAGCCGTAATAAAACCGTGACCGGCGTGTCCGACGCGGCCCTGCGCCTGCTGATGGACTACGCCTGGCCGGGCAACGTCCGCGAGTTGGAAAACGCGCTGGAGCACGCCTGCATCAAATGCGTCGGCGGAACGATCAAACCCGAAGACCTGCCGATGATCCCCGCGTTCCGCCCCGCCCTACCGAAACCCGCCCGGCGAAAAAATCTGAAAATCACGAAGAAAGCGCTTGTGCAAGCGCTGAAGGAATCGGATCACAACCAGACCCAGGCCGCGCAGTTACTGGAAATCCACCGCATCACCCTCTGGCGCAAAATGAAGGAATTTGGGATACCCGCGCCGGCGAGCCGCCGGCCAGCGTGACGCTGGAGCCAGCCGGGGTAGCCCCCGGAGGCAGATTTAATGGCTCCCCCTTGCAAAGGGGGCTGGGGGGATTCTTCCTTTAGAAATTTAAATAATTCCTCTCCCCTCGCGGGAGAGGACATAGATGAGGGGAGGCGCTATAAGGCCAAAGCCCTTCCCTAATTGATATTGACAACGCAATTAGAGAGCATAATCTTGTTGGACAAACTAGGGCGAGACGAAAATGGAGTTCGTAGCAATTGACTTAGAAACAGCAAATTCTGATATGGCGTCTATTTGTCAGATAGGGTTAGCGCGATATAAAGATGGGTCTCTTACAGAAGAATATGAAACATATGTGAATCCGCAGGATTTCTTTGATGAGTTAAATATCTCAATTCATGGAATTGACGAGTCTACCGTAATTGATGCGCCCTGCTTGAATGAAATCGCCGAGGTTCTATACAAATTCCTCGACAATAATATAGCTGTATGTCACACCCATTTTGACCGCGTTGCCTTTTGGCAGGCGTCTGATAAACACGGTATTCGCTATCCTAAATGTACTTGGTTAGATTCCGCACGTGTTGCGCGCAGAACATGGAAAGAATTTGCATATCGTGGATACGGTTTATCAAATATATGCGAATTCTTAGATTATGAATTTAAACATCACAACGCCTTGGAAGACGCCAAAGCGGCTGGCCACATCCTCCTTTCTGCTATAGAGAAAAGCGGTTTAGACATTGAAGGATGGATAAATAGGGTCAATCAACCAATCGACCTTTCAGCAACCGCTGGCGGAAAAATAAAGCGCGAAGGGAATCCGGAAGGGCCTTTACTTGGCGAAGAAATGGTATTCACCGGGGCGCTTGAAATTCCAAGGCGTGAGGCGGCTGATATGGCCACTCAAATAGGATGTCAAATCGGATCAAGCGTTACAAAAAAAACCACGATACTAGTTGTAGGCGACCAAGATGTTATGCGCCTTGCAGGTCATGAAAAAAGTTCTAAACATAGAAAGGCCGAGAAACTAATCGCAAAAGGACATCCTCTTAGAATTTTGAGGGAAAGTGATTTTAAAAAAGTGGTTGCATTGGCAGAATGAAGTAATTGCTTAAGAAATGAATGAATTCTTTTTACCCCCCTCACCTTCATCCTCTCCCTCCAGGGGAGAGGAATAATGGAGGCATCCCCCCAACCCCCTTTGCAAGGGGGAGCCGTTTAAACTGGCCCCGGCGCCAT
Organism: Nitrospinaceae bacterium; assembly: GCA_029261555.1. Taxonomy (GTDB): domain Bacteria; phylum Nitrospinota; class Nitrospinia; order Nitrospinales; family JACRGP01; genus JAJDBB01. Next base: position 39,006 of record JAJDBB010000036.1, read on the forward strand.
CGCCGGAAAAAAAACGGGCGGCCCGAAGACCGCCCGTAAATAAAAAAAATCCAGCTAACTAAGAGCCACCCTCGCCCAGCCTCTTGAGGCATTCGTCATCGCGAGCGACTGAAAGGAGCGTGGCGATCCAGGGTTTCTGGATTGCCGCGTCGCTAACGCTCCTCGCAATGACATGATACCCCGGCTGGCTCGGGCGCTTGCCTGGTTATTTTCCCGCTTTGAAGATTTTTGGATTCTCTTTTCCTTCGACGACGAGTTGGCCGATGGCGCCTTTGGCCACGCGGAAGATGCTGTGATCCACCAGCGTGTAGGCGCCGGGGACTTCCACTTTAAATTCCACGATCGTCGCTCCAGCAGAAGGCACCAGCGTGGTTTGCACCCCGCGATTGACCGTTCCGTTCAACGCGCCTTCGGTGTAGACCTTGTCGAATATCTCGCCGATGATATGGAACGATGAAATACCGTTAGGTCCGATGTTGCCGAAATAAATCCGCACGGTATCGCCGACTTTGGCTTTCAAAACGTTGTCGCCCATCAGCGCGCCAGAGCGGCCGTTGAACACCACGTAGTCGGGATGCTCCGCCAGTCCTTTTTGGATATCGAAGGACATGACCTTCTCGTCTTCGTCGGTGAAGAACTCGCTTTCAAACACGTAATACTCCTTGTCCACTTTGGCGAGTCCGCCTTCCGGCTCCACCAGGACGAGTCCGTACATGCCATTGGAGATGTGGTCGACAATCGACCCCGCCGCGCAATGGTAGATGAACAGTCCGGCGGCCTGAGCTTTCCATTTAAAAATTTTGGTTTCGCCGGGAGCCACCGTGTTCACCGCCGCTCCGCCGCCGGGACCGTTCACGGCGTGGATGTCGATGTTGTGCGGCTGGGAACTGCTTTTCGGATTTTTCAAATGAAACTCCACCGTATCGCCCACGCGTACGCGGAACATGGGACCGGGCACGGTTCCGCCGAAACTCCAGAAATGGTATTTCTTTCCTTCGTCCAGTTCGCCGACATATTCTTTGGCTTCAAAATTCACCTTCACCGTGGCGGGACCTTTTCGGGTGATGGGGGGAGGCACGTTGGGAGCCGTGGTCAGGGTCGCCGTTTCCGCCGCCGCCTGACCGGCCATCGTTACCATCATCAACAGGGACAATCCGCCGCAAAACAAATTCGTTTTCTTTAAAAACATTCATACCTCCTCTAGTGAATTAAATAGACCAAACCTTTAGTCTCTTATAAACAAGTTTCGTGCCATATTCATAAAACAAACCAAACCTATGTAATATAATGCGTTAGTGGGAAACGGACCGTTCGCGAACATGGCATTTCACCTTTTGCAACACTGTTGCAACATACCAAGCGCCCTATAGCGAGGCGGCGACCCAGCTTCCTGGATTGCTTCGCTCCACTCGCAATGACAATTGTGAGAGTTTTTAAACGCCCTGTCAGGCGCTATATGCAAATTCTCCAAAGTTCTATGCGCTATCCATAAAAGTTACGCCTATTGCCTCCGGGCGCCGGCCCGCCACTCGCCGTGGGGGCAGAGTTGGAAATGTAAACTCACCAAGTTTGTTGCTTTACAAAAAAAGCCGCACTAATTACCTCCGGGCGCTTGCCCGGGCCGGTTCAACTTGCGGTTGACAGCGTCTTGTTTAATAGAAATAATGATATGATTGATTATTCATTGTTTTTTAAAACTTTATAGAACCTATTGCCGGGTTAATTGTGGAACGTTATTGGGAAAATTTTAAAACTCCGTTCATCTGCTTCGCCGGATTTTCCGGAGTTGGCAAGACCACTTTAATAGAACGTTTGATCCAGCGCTTTAATAGGGACGATTTCAACGTCGGCTATTACAAGCACGACTCCCACCGCTTCACTATGGACCGGGAGGGCAAAGACACCCAGCGTTGCGCGAGCGCTGGAGCGGGCATTGTCGCGATCAACGATCCGCGTCATTTTGCGCTGGTCGCCGACGACTCGTTTAAGAAGCGCACCGTCGCCCACGCGCTGGAGCAGTGCGACTGCATCCTCATCGAGGGCTACAAGAAATCACCGTTCAACAAAATTGTTTTTCTCGACGCGGAAGGAAAACTGCCGATTCAGGAGAACAGTAAGGGGATCAAGGCAGTGATCCATCAGGGAGAGTTTTCCAAAGCCGACGCCCTGTTGGACGAATCCATACCTCGATTTCATCGCGACGAGGTGGACGCGATTTACCAGTTCGTCCGTTCGCACTTCACCAATTGCATCAGCCCGCTTTACGGCGCGGTGTTCGTGGGCGGCAAGAGCCGGCGCATGGGTTCGCCCAAGTTCCAGCTCTCTTACAATGGACAATCTGAAACGGAGCGCATGGTCTCTGTCATAAAACAGTTTTGCGAGAAAGTCGTTTTATCCTCGCGGGCGGACCTGGACATGGGCGCTCTGGGCGATTTGCCCGACGTCGAGCGGGTGAACGACGACCACGCCGGGTTGGGCCCGGTGGGCGGACTGGCCACGCTGATGGGGAGGTTTCCCAACAAGGCCTGGTTGATCACCGCTTGCGACACGCCGTTTCTTTCTGCGGATTCTTTTCAGAGCATCGTCGACCAGCGCGACCCTTTGCGCTACGGGACTTGTTACACGCAAAAGGGCAAACTTGGGTTCGAGCCAATGTGCGCGATTTACGAACCCAAGTTCATTCGGCCCCTGTTCGACGCCATGTCCAACCGGGAGCTTTCCCTGTCTCGCATCATCAGCGACCATCCGTTCAAGCTGGCGGGGGTGCGGGAGGAAGACCGGCAAAATTTCATGAACGTCAATACTCCGGAGGAGTATAAAATCGCCCGCGCCAAGCGGGAAAGGGAGAACCAACCTCAATGAGCCTGATTCACGTGGACGAGGCCCGGAAGATCATTCTGGGCAAAATATCCTCCAAGGGAGTTGAAAAAATTTCAATCGACAAGGCGCTGGGCCGGGTATTGGCCGAGGACGTCGTCGCCCGGCGGCCCAACCCGCCGCTGGACAATTCAGCGATGGACGGCTACGCGCTTCAGTGGCGCGACGTGCAAAACGCGACGCCGGAAAATCCGGTCAAACTCAAAATCCGCGACGAGATTCCCGCCGGTTACGAGGCCAAGGAGGAACTTGGCCCCGGCGAGGCCATGCGCATCATGACCGGCGCGCCGGTTCCCAAGGGCGCCGACGCGGTGATCATGCAGGAAGATACCGAACGGCAAGGCGACGACGTGCTGGTGATGGACAAGGCGGATGACGGCGAGAATATCCGCCTCTCCGGCGAGGACGTGAAGGCGGGCGAGGTGGTGATCCACAAAGGCGTCGCACTGCAACCCAGCCATATCGGGATGCTGGCGGTGGTCGGGCGTTCCAGTATCTTCGTCGGCCAACAACCGGTGGTCGCCATTCTTTCCACGGGAGACGAGATTGTCGATCTGGACGAAACGCCGGACGGTCCCTGTATCTACAACAGCAACGGCTACATGCTGGCGGCGCAAACCCGTTCGGCAGGCGGTATTCCATTATATATGGGAATCGCCAAGGACACGGAAGAGGACCTGATGGAGAAATTCAAATGGGCGTTGCAGGCTGACGTTCTGGTTTCTTCCGGCGGCGTTTCAGTTGGGGACTACGATCTGGTGAAGGCAAGCCTGAAAAAGCTGGGGCAGGACATGGCGTTTTGGAAAGTGGCCATGAAACCCGGCAAACCATTGGCCTTCGGCAAGATCGCCGACAAACCGATTTTTGGTTTGCCCGGAAACCCGGTCTCGTCTTTTGTTTCGTTCGAACAATTTGTCCGCCCGGCGCTCAGGCAGATGATGGGATGCGCGGATATTTCCCACAAAACCGTGCAGGCAAAACTGACGCGGAGCATCCGTAAAAAAGCCGGGCGCCTGCATTTCCTAAGCTCCACGGTGGCTTTTAATAATGGAGAGTACACCGTGGATCCGGCGCGCGAACAAGGTTCGGGTATTTTAAAATCCGCCATGAACGCCAACGGTCTGTTGGTTTTTCCTCTTGAGGAAACGGAACTGCAAGAGGGGCAAACGGTCAACGTACAACTACTCGGATAAATATCCCATGATGAAACGTTTAAAGATATGCCTTGCGGCCCTGATCGCGCTGGCCTGGATCGGTTCCGGTCAAATAGCCTTGGGACAGTCCCCTGATTCGGCGCTGGACCGCATCGTCAACCAGATCGAGACCATGTTCCCTCCGGTGGAGGGGTATGTGGTGGCGGTGGAGGGAGACAAAATCATCCTCGACTTGAAGGAAGGCGACCCGATCAAGGCCGGGGACAAGCTGGACCTCGTCCGATTTGGCGAAACACTCATGCATCCGGTCAGCAAAAAGGAGCTGGGACGCAACGAAGAAGAGCTAGGGCAGGTACGGATCAGTCGCGTGAGCCGGAACTTTTCCATTGCGCGTTCGCTCAAGCGGGTCGTGGGTTCCAAAGAAAAACCAAAAGTCGGCGACGGAGTGCGCATGCCGTTTGCAAAACTCTCCATCGTGATCGCTCCGGTAAAAGGAGGCGATAAAAACAACATCGACGGCAACCAATTGATATTGGATCTGGAAAAACGGTTGAAGGCCAAGGACCGTTTCGACGTGCCCGCCTTCGATCTCGGCGTTTGGATGCTGGAGTCGGGCGTCAAACGAGACCAGCTTACCGACCGCACGGTTCTGGAAAAATTTAAAGAGAAGACGGACGCGGATTTCATTCTCGCCCCCGAGGTTCGCACGGTGCGCAAAAAGATGGTGGTGAGCTACAAGCTGATCTCCACAAAGGAAAACAAGGTGGTTAAGAAGGCCGACGTGCTGTCGGATCAAATTGCCGCGCGGCCCAAGGCCGGGGCTAAAAGATCTCGCGGCGGATTCCGGAACGGGTTGCCGGGGAACGAGGCTTTTGAGTTTGTGCACAAGCAGGAGTTTGGATATCAAATTGTCGACTTCGCCATCGGCGACGTCAACGGCAACGGCGAAAATGAATACGTGATTCTGGACTCGTACAAGGTCAATATTTATCGGCGCGAAAAAAGCGGAAACCTCCGGAAGATCACGCACTGGAAGGGATCGCGAGAGTTTGACAGTTTCATCGCGGTCGACGTCGCCGACTTAAACGGCAACGGGATCAAGGAAATTTTTGTCACCAATCAAACCGGAAACACCCTGAGTTCTTTTGTGCTGGAGGCCAATCCTAAAAAGAAACGGATGGAAAAAATCTGGGACGATAAAAACTTGTATTTTCGATCCATTCAAACTTCCAGTCCCGGAGAAAAAATCATCGCCCAAAGCCCCGGTTATACCACCCCCTTTGAGGACGGAATCAAAATTGTTCGATATAAAGACGGAAAGTTCAAGTTAGGTTCCAATTTGCCTCTCCCAAAGGTTTATGAAACAAAATGGATACTTTTTGGGTTGACGCAGGCCAAGTTATCGTCTAAAAAGGGGTCGGAAACGATTATACTTGACAAGAATTACCATTTAAGGGTATATTCGTCCAGCGGTCGTTTATTAGAAAAATCAGACGATTACTACGGACACGACCCCAGAATTCTTAATCTGGGCGAAAAACCCCAGGCCGTTACGGGGATGGTGTCCGGAGATACCGGGGTTCACTTTCGCGGGCGTTTGGAGTTTGCCCGGCAAGGAGATACTCGGTATTTGTTGATACCGAAGAATAACAGGCTGGGCGGAGAATTTGTCGACAAGTTTGTCAACGTCAGCAGTAGCAGCCTCATTATTCTGGAAGTCACGCCGGCGGGTTTTGTTAAATTCGTTGAAACGGCCAAGCAGAAAGGGTACTTAGCATCCTACCGAATTTTGGATCTTCCCCAATCCCAGGAAAAGTTAGTTCATGTTTTAAGTGTCGATTCAGGAGGATTTAGCAGTAAAAGAGCAACAAGTTCTCTCTTTACATATAAATGGAAACGTTTATAATGAAGGCGTTTATTTTTTGAAGATTTTTGATAATGGGAGGTGATCCTGACCCGGCGTTAAAAATTTCCTTTTTTGAATAAGCAAGTAATTTGAATTTTTTCAAATTGTATTTATAACCCTGTGACAACTTAATAATCAATCGAAGTAAAGTCATCTAGCTTTATCACTTTGGAGGAGGTAAGCATGAAAAGAAACCTGTTAACCGCTGTTGCAATCATGGTAGCCGCTACTTTCATAGCGTTGCCGGTTGCAGAAGCCGTCGACGTAAAAATGGGCGGTGAGTTCCTGACCCGTTGGGAAGTTAGGAACACGGACTTTGAAGACGATTCCGACGTTTCGGATTTTATCGGTCAAAGAACCCGTTTGAATGCCAACGTCAACATGAACGACAAAACCAGCGCATTCATCCAACTGCAGAGCAACAGAATCTGGGGACCTGCCACTGCCGGTACCGGAACTGCCGCGCCTAACGACGCCGACGCTACCGTTGGCGTTCACCAGGCGTATTTCACTCTGAACAAATTTTTCGACCTGCCCATCGACTTGCAAGTGGGTCGGCAAGAATTGGTTCTGGACGGTCATCGCCTGATCGGTAACACCTTCTGGACCTTCGGCGCATCCACGCACGACGCGATTCGCGTAACGCACAACGAAGGCAACCACACTTTGCTGTACATGTACAGCATGGATCTGGAGAGCGGCGCTGTTCAGGATGATACCGAAAAAGATATCCATATTTTCTATGGACAGTTGAGAAAGATTCTCGGCGGCGCATTGTCGTTCACTTATGTGTTCATTGACGACGACACTGCCAATACCGCTGGAGCTGCAGGCACCACGGGCAGCACCGTTACGGCCGTCGGTGGAGTTCCCACTGTTTCCGGAACCACCACGACCTTTACTGATACGGTAGACTCCGACAACAGCATCCATACTCTTGGATTTCGCCAAGCGGGTAAACTGAAACAGTTCTGGGATATCATTTACCGCGTAGAAGCGTACGGTCAGTTTGGCGACGCTTCTTGTGTAGTCACCGCCGCTTGTAGCGCCGCTGGCCCTCAGACGGACGTGGACCGCGAAGCTTTCATGGTCGGCGCACGGATTGGCAAAAAATTCAACAACGTTATGTGGAAGCCGAAAGTTACGATTTGGTATGACTACCTTTCCGGCGATGATAATGCTACCGATAGCGACCACGAAGCGTTCAACACCGTTATCGACACCGGTCATAAGTACTATGGCTTGCAAGACATCTTCTTGGGTGTTGGTGGCTCTGGCGCTGCAGCCACGGGTACCGCTTTTCTCGGCCTGCAGGACTTGGCTTTGAAAATCAACACGAACCCCTTCAAAAAGGGCGGCGTTAACCTGGACTTCCATACGTTCTGGACTGCCGAGTCGGCAGACCGCACGGGTGGAGACATGACGGTTGCAGGCGAAGTTTCCGCAGGAGAGAAGTTCCTGGGCAACGAGATTGACCTCACCGCATACTACTGGTACAACCCGTACCTGAAGATGACCGTGGGTTACTCTCACTTCTTCGCTAGTGATCTTTTGGCCTCGGTTCAAGGTCGTAAGACAACTACCGCTCTTACTGGCGGTGGTGGAGCCGAGCAAACCATCCTGACTGGCAACGACGATCAGGATTGGGCCTATGTCATGATGAACTTGCAGTTCTAAGTTCCTCAAATTGATTTATCCCCCCCGGCCTTTGGCCGGGGGGTTTTTTTTTGCCTCCAAAAGCTAATGCGCAGTTTCCAAATAATCATTTGGGTTCCCAAGGTCAGGACTCATGACTTCTAACAGGGCGCAATCGGTTGAGAGCTCCGGGTTCCTCAAGCCGGCGCTGGTCGCCGTATTTGGCCTCGTTACTCTCGCCTATATCTTCCTTTACGATATTTACCGGCCGCACAACGTCGACGACCCCTGGATACTCTCCCTCGCCTATAACTACGTCAACCATGGAAGCGCGGACGACGATATATTCATCGGCCCCGGCTATGGAGACACTCGCGGCCTTTATTTTTTCAGAAAAACTCACGCCATTATTTATGGTTCCATCCTGTC
>JAJDBB010000037.1 GCA_029261555.1 Nitrospinaceae bacterium
GGCTCCAATCAACCGAAACCGAAAGTTTTTCAATGCCCTGGCGCTGGGGATAGTAATAATGCGCGTCGAGTTTTCGAACAACCTTCCCGGCGTCGTAGGCCTGGAGCGGAGCCGCTCCAGCCAGCAAAAGCGCTAGCGCTAAAGCTCCCGCCAAAAGCCTTCGGGTTCCGTTGATTCTAAACACAATCTTTCCCGTTGAGGTCATTTAATATGCCCGCTCTTCGCCTCGGCAACTTTTTGCATTCTCTGTCCCATGTCGCCGGCCAGGGATTCCATTACGCCTTTGGAGGCCGGGCTGTCCCAGGCGCGCGCTCCAGAGACGAATCCCTGCAGTTTTCCTTCCGAATCCACTAAATAACTGGTCGGCAAGCCCATAATGTAATATCCGCGCCGAACCTTTTGATCGGGATCCCACAAGACGGGAAAGGTCAGACCGTATTCCTTGACATATTTTTTAATGCGGTCCTTGTCGTTTCGGTCGATAGAGATGGCAACGATTTCTATCCCCTGGGGTTTCAGGTATTCGTACAAGCGTTGCATGGCGGGAAGCTCTTCCTTGCAGGCTTGGCACCAGGTAGCCCAGAAATTGAGCAAAACCGGTTTCCCCTTGAAATCGTCGAGAGAAACGGGGTTGCCTTCAAGATCCTGGAGGTCGAAATCCGGCGCCGATTTCACGGTTCGGGGTTTCACGATACCCATTGTTTCAAAATCCGCGTCGTGCCCCGACGCGGCGTTCGCGAAAACCAAAAAAAACCCGGTCAGAAAAATCGCAATAAATTTTTTACCAGTCATAATTTAAACCTCCTAGCGGGCGTGTTTGTGCAGATAGGCCCGGATACTTTCCTTATCATTTTTGGCGAACGCCATTTTTCTTTTTTCCATTTCGGTTTCCATCAGATCCAGGTAATGGTCCCACTCGCCTGCGGAGTGCCGGGCCGGGTGCGGCCAACTGTGACACACGGTGCATTTAGTTAAAAACAATTTTGCCCCGGCGGACTCCGGTTCCGGAATCGCCGCCCCGCCTGTGGCGCAGGCGGCTAAAAACAATCCCAGTACAACCGCGAAATATAATTTCATCGCGGATTCCCTAGAAACCGAGTTCCTTGGGCGCCTTCGTGCCGACAAAACGCTTGCTCCGTTTGGTCGGTATCTCGATGTACCAGGCGGCCATGATGGCGAAATCATCCTGCAACTGCGGTCCGTTCAAGTTCTGATAAATCGGCAGAGTCGCCTGTAGCTCCAACACTTGTAGTGGAAAAGGCTGAAACTGCGCGCCAAACGTAGCGCTTAGTTTTTCCCCGCCGTAATTATTCGGGTCGTTCAGCGGACTGAGAAACCCGTTGGCCGGATTGCCTCGAAAATGGCCCTGGCCCAAAACCCGCTGGTTGTACGGCTGGTCGCTGTATGTTCCTTCGTATTTAAAATTCAACTGCGACTCGAGAACAATTTTAGAATGGACCTGGCGCATGGCGTACAGATCGGCGCGGAACTCCTGTCCTTGATGATAGCCCTGATCGTTGTCGTACCAATGGCCTTCGTAAATAGCGTTCAGTCCGTACCACCAGGGATCTTTCGACCCTTGATAGGTTAATCCAATGATCGGATCGACGGTTCCGCTTCCGAGTTGCATCCGGTAGGGGAGAATGGTTCCGTTTTGCCCACCCACCGGGTTGTTGGAAAATTCCTTGGTGATAGAACCCGAGGGCAGGGAAAGTCCTGCCAGCAGTGAAATTTGCCGGGTCGGCGCGAAAGAATCGTTCGAATAAAGCCGGTATTTTCCCAATACTTGCGTGTCGCCAAATCCGGACGAGTTCATGGTGAAACCGTTGGTCCCTGTACTGCCGACAAGCGCGTTATTGAACGCCATGTCCATGTCGTTCACCGTGTACATGCCCATCACCATAAGCGCAAATCTGTCGGTGAAGGAATACGCGCCGCCGAACATGGTCATGTACATCCGCATTTCATCAGGCACGGCGGCAAATCTCCCAGCCGGCGGAGCGCCCAGGATACTTGTCCGGTCCACGTCGTCCGTGCCGTCGCGCAATGGACCCATCTGCATGAACGACTGGTTGACCTTGAAGCGGAACTCATGCGTTTCCGGAATCCCGCCTCCGGGAATGTTCAACGGCATGTTGCCGCCGCAATGCGCGCAACACAAACCGATATAGGCTAAAGCCGACGCCGGGAGAAAAACCCCGAACGATAAAATCATCAACAAAAACGTTAAAAATCGTTTGAACAGTTTCACATTGCCTCCTTTGAAATGGCTAAACCTAACAGCTAACAATTAATTTTGAGAACGAGAGAGAACAGGCTGTAAGCCAAACAGTAACTGGATTGTCCTGGTTTTCCGGCGATTTAACGATTCACAAACGCGGAAAACTTTCTGGAGATTTTTACTGAATGGCGAAAAGGTTTAGATGGATCTTGGAGGGGGGGATAAATCGGATAAACAAACTGAAGAGTAGGGCGAGGTGGAATTCAGATGGTTTTTCGAGGCTTCATCAAAGTCCGACGAAAGCGAGGACTTCACGTCGCCAGGGTTGGCGGAAGCATGTTGCCCGCCGGGAACGGAGTTGCCAGAAGAGCTTCCGCCGCAATCGGGCGCGATTTCCACTCCAACGCCTTTGCCGTTGGCATGGGGACAGGGTTTGCCATTTAAATGTTTCCCGTCCAGGGGACACAGATCGTGCTTGTGTCCGCTTCCAAAAGGCGAAACGCTT
>JAJDBB010000038.1 GCA_029261555.1 Nitrospinaceae bacterium
AGGCGGAGGATGGCGGCGCGTTGTCGCGCTACGCGCCGCGGGACCCATACGTCGCCGAAACTTATGTTCCGCCGCCGCCTTTGGTGTCCACGCTCCGCCTGGAGGACAACGGGGACGGTACGATCACCGATCCGGACACGCTTTTGATGTGGACCAAAAAAGACAGTTATGCGGACTTGTCCCGGTGCATGCGGTGGCACGAGAGCAAGGCCTACGTCGAGAGCCTGACGACGGGCGGATACGACGACTGGCGCCTGCCCACGCAACGCGAACTGTACGGCATTTACGATTTCCCCAAAAACAACGTGATGGCCTGGGATCACGATCCCGAAAATCCCCTTCATATGGACGAAAAGTTCGCCGACGGCGCGGCCTACTGGTACTGGACGTCAGAGTTTTACGAGACAATATTGACGGATTGTTGCGCGGTATCGTTTTATTTTGTGAACGGGATGTTTCATACCCGGCGCTATACGATGTGCATGAACGGCGGGGTGCGCGGGGTGAGAAATATTAAGTAGCCCGGCCAGCGTGACGCTGGACCCGATAGTTGGCGAATGAAAAGTTTCTTTGCAATCCGTAATCCAACCTGTCGTACTTTCGTTATTTGCCTCCAGGCGCTTGCCTGGCCCCCGGAGGCTACCCCGGCTGGATCCAGCGGCACGCTGGTCAAAAGAACAGACTGGTCGAGAGGTAAGAGTAGACTGTGTTGCCCTGGCGAGGCGAGGCGGGCGCTTGCTTTTGGAACTCACCGTCGATGCGATACGCCAGCCCGGCTTCAAGTTTGACGTTGGAGTGGACTTTCCATTTTCCCCGCAGGAACAACTGGTGGCCGAGGAAGCTTCCTGAATTTCCCGTCGCGTCCCGCAAACCGGAAGCTCCTTGCCAGCCGTCGGTATCGGAAGCCAGCCAGTACGCTCTGTAAGAGAGGTAAGCGGAGATTTTTTTGTTGGGCTTAACCAGGAGGCGGGCGCCGGGAGAACTGATATTTGAGCGCACAAAGGCGGTATGGATGCTGGTGGGTCCAAAGTCCGCAACATTGGGCGCGAAAAGATTTTCAAATCTTTCGCTATTTCCATCGCTGGGGTCATCGTCGCCGCTGGCGTAATCGTATTCGAAAAAGAGACGCGGCGACCAGGGCGCGTCGAAGGAATAACCGGCTTCGACGTGGTGGTAAAACGCGAAATGGTCGAGATCTGTTGTGTCGGAGGGCGAGGCGATGGCCCGGACCGAGCCGAACTGGATCATCGTTTCTAATTCATAATCGAACTGGTTCGTTTTCGCGGGACGGTAGAGGCGGAATCCCGGCGTATACAATTTTCGATTTCTGGTTTGCAGACGTTCCGCGTCGTCTTCGTTAAATCCGAAGAAATAAAATTCGCCTTTGTGGTCGTTGGGCAAGCGTGAGGTTGTAAAGAAAATTCCCCACAAGATACGGTCAAAGGTTTCCTCGTCGAACGCGGCGTCGTTGTCGAGTAGTTCGTCGGTGAACGTCGGCTTGCGGTTGACGGGGAGCGCTAGCAAGGTCTGGACCTGGTCGCCGTCTTTCGCCGTCCATTTCCAATCGAGACCGGTATAACCTTGGATAACGTTTCGAAATCGGTTGCGCGCGACAAAGCGGCGTTTGCCGAGGTCCAGGGTGAGGCGGCCCGCGCGCAAGACGCTTTGGCTCCCTTGGACAAACAAATTTTTTCGAGTCCAGACAAGATTGGCCTCCAGTAGTTCCGCTGTGTTGACGATTGAATTGTTCATCCGCGATCCGGCGTCCGCAAGTTCGGCGCGGGAATCCTGCAGTTCCAGTTTTACCTTGAAGTTCTTGCCGAAAAATAGCTCCGCCTGGGCCAGAGTGCGCAAGGATAGAATCTGGTCGCTCCCGGAACCGCCGGCTCGAAATTGATTGTCCAAAGTTTCATAGCGGGTTCGTTGCTCGCCCGCGATGGAAATCCATTGAGGCAAATGCGCCGCCTCGCTCAACCGCCAGGGATCGGTTTCGGCGGCGGGCGCGGCGCCTGGAACTGCGAGCAGGCAAAACGCAAAAAGAAAACCGGCGTAGGATAAAATTATTTTCACGCAGGGCCGGAATGGGATGGGATTAAAACAAATCATATTTCAGCGGGCAAAGCCCTCAAAGGCCGTCGACAGTTGAAAAAACAATCGTTATATATCAATATATATAGCGATTGTCAAACAAGACTTCCCTTTTATCTTTTGTCCGCAATATGGTAAAAGTTTTTGGTCTTCGAACGCGGGCGGTTGCGCCTGATTTTTATTAGCCGATCTTATGAGGCTTGCATGAGAAATAAGACGAACGTCTATTGGAAAACCTTTTTCTTGATTGTGTCTCTGGGTCTTGGCGCCTGCCAGACGCTGGATGAGGATAAAACTTATTCCAAAGACGGACTGACCGTAAACTTTCTCCATACCAGCAGGATCGAACACGAGATCGAAGACTATCAACTCGAACATCCGATAAGTCTTTCGGCCAGGCTGGCGAGCAACCATTTGCTTTCGCTTTTGTATAAAATGGAAAACTCCTCGGGAAAAATCCAACCGGTTTTTTCCGCTGGAGAGGCGAGAGAGCTGGGTCCTCTTTTTCAAAAGGCGCTAGGGAAATTAAGCTCCGACACCTATCTTCATTTTAAGTATCAATCGTCCAGAGGGACGACGGAGGGCGAGGTTTTTGGCACGGTCGATAAAATCCATTGGCGTTTTCAAAGAATCAACGGCTCGCTTTATTCGAGCGACATCTTGAATCGCGAAACGTCCTGGACCATGGCGCGCATGGCCGGGCAGGTCTTCCATAAGGTGGATACGGCATTTTTAAAAATGACCCGGAAGAACTGGATTGTCGCGAATTTTAAAATGGCTCATCCCAGGCGTAGGCCGGAGATGGGAGCCTCCGACGGTTCCTCCTTTTCATCGCGGGAAAAAGGCGACGCTACCCCGGCCTCCGCGAAAGAAAAATTGAAGAAACTTAAAGGTTTGTTGGACGAGGGATTGATCGATAAACAGGAATACGAAACGAGGAGAGAGGAAATTCTAAACCGACACTTCTAAAAACCGGTTGCGTTATCGAATTCCTTTTGGTACACTGCTTTCTTGAGATAGGTTGAATGAAGTCTTTTGGCGCTTTAATAAAAAGCGTACACTCCGCAAAAAGGGCAAAATCGGTAGAAATTCTGATTTTTCCAGCCATCCCTCAGGTGGCTTTCTTTTTGCCCTGAATCCACCCCATCTTATATTTAATGAAAAAACCCCGTCGGGGTTTTTCCTGTCGTGTCTTTTTGCAATGCGAAAGACCCAATAAATTTTATTTACAAAAGGATAACATGTTAGCTCAATCATCTGTATTAACCGCGCCAGCGACGGGGTTTAAGTCCCTGAACCTCATCGAGCCTCTTTGCAGGGCGGTCCATGAAGAAAAGTATTCCATCCCGACGCCCATTCAATTGCAGGCGATCCCGCCTTTGCTGGAAGGTCGCGACCTCATGGGATGCGCGCAAACCGGAACCGGCAAGACCGGGGCTTTTGCCTTGCCAATTTTACAGCGTCTTGCGGAAAAGAAAAAAACTCCGAAATCCAAAACGGTACACGCCTTGGTGTTAACTCCCACGCGCGAGTTAGCCATCCAGGTCGGCGAAAGTTTCCGGGTTTACGGGCGTTATTTGAATCTCAAACATGCTGTGGTTTACGGCGGAGTCGGTTACCAGCCGCAAATAAACGCCTTGTCGCGCGGAGTCGACGTGCTCGTGGCCACCCCGGGACGACTGCTTGACCTCATCGAGCGAGGAAACGTTCGATTGGATCAGGTCGAGGTTTTTGTGTTGGACGAGGCGGACCGCATGCTGGACGCGGGATTTTTGCCTTGCATACGAAAAATTTTCGCGGCCACCTCCGCGCGCCGTCAATCCATGCTGTTTTCCGCCACCCTTCCCACGGAGATCATGCAATTAATAAAAACCATGCTCACGGATCCCGTAGAGGTTTCGGTGGCTCCGCAGTCGACCACGGTGGAAAAGATTGACCAACGCGTTTTGTTTGTGGACCGGGAAGACAAAAGCGATTTGTTGCTTTCCGTGCTTCAGGAAAACGGCGTTGAACGCGCACTGGTCTTTACCCGAACCAAGCACGGAGCCAATAAAGTGGCGCAGAAGCTTGGCAAAAACCGTATACGCGCTGAGGCTATCCACGGCAACAAATCGCAATCGGCGCGCATGCTGGCGTTGAAGAATTTTCGATCGGGGAAATCACCTGTACTGGTCGCCACCGACGTTGCCGCGCGCGGACTGGACGTCGATGGGATCACGCACGTCATCAATTACGAATTGCCCAACGAACCGGAAAGCTACGTTCACCGGATTGGGCGGACCGCCCGCGCCGGAGCGTCTGGCACGGCCATTTCTTTTTGCGACGACGGCGAGCGCGGATATTTATTTAATATTGAAAGGATCATAAAGAAGACCGTGACCCCGGATACGGATCATCCCTTTCACGCGGACGCCATTGCGGACGGATATAAAAACTCTTCCCATTCCTCACGGAGGGCGAAGGGAAATAATTCCGCCAATCGCCGACCGGGAAACCAAAACGCCAAACGAGGAAGAAATTCCAGTCGGCGCGGCGCCGGATTCGCTAAAAAACAAGGCGAACCAACCCCGGGCCGCAGAAATGGTTTTGTGGAAAACCGGAGCGGGAGAGGGAGAACGGCGCGAGCTTCTTGAAGAAGTAAAGAGCCACTCTGAAAATTGATTATGGCCGTGCCGGGGTAGCCCCCGGCCGGCCTTTTCTCGTTGGGGAATTTTCGCCCGCGCCTGCTTGTCTGGATTTTACTTAAAAACCCGCTGAAAGAAACTGTGCATCGCCGACCAGGCGCGTTCGTCCGCCGCTTTGTTATATTCCAAAGCCCCAAGGTTATACTTTTTGCGAAACTCGTCTGCCCTTGGGTTGGTGTAGCTGTGCTTGACCCCCGCCAGGCTCATATATGTTATATCCGCATTGGCCGCCGTTAATTCCTTTACAAAATCTCCCACCTGATCGGGTTTCAGGAATTGATCGTCGGATCCGTTCATGACAAGGATAGGCGCTATCGACTGTCCTTTAGATACCGTCGGAGTCATGGGCAGGGCCGCGTGAAATGCCGCCACGCCGTCTAGGTCCGCTCCCCCTTTTGCCATCCTTATAACCACCGCGCCGCCAAAGCAAAAGCCGATGGCGCCAATATGTTCCGCGTCCACCGTCTCGTGGGCCTTTAAAATTTTCATCGCTTCCTTAAAGCGGGCCTGCGACCCTTCCCAGTTTTTGAACGCCGCCTGCATGAACTTGCCCGCGTCCTCGGGATGCTCCGCGAGTTTTCCGGTTCCGTACATGTCCAGAGCGAAAGCGGCGTAACCAAGTTCCGCCAGCATTTTAGCCCGGTTGCGGGCGTGCTCGTTGTGTCCCCACCATTCGTGGACTACCAGGACGCCGGGCCGCTTGCCTTTAACTGAGTCGTCGTAAGCCAGAAAACCTTTAAGCGCGGCGCCGTCTACCTTGTAGTCGATTTCCGAGGTTTGGATTTCCGCCTGCGCCGTCGCGGCGAAGGCTTGGAATAGGAAAACGAGGGCGATAAAAATTTTTATTTTCATTAGAAAACTCCTGCCAGGCAACCGGCAAGGCGCCTGGGGGCAAATGGTTGGCGATTGAATGGTCCCTGTCAAAGTGGCGGCACCGCCTGTTGATTTTTCCCCACTGTCAAACAGATTTAAACACGGGCGCTTTGAATATTCAATGATTCCCACGAGCGGCGAATTCTTCGCCCTTCCAAATCGGTTGAAAATGGGGGCTTAAGCGAAAAACCGCCAAAGCGGGGAATATTAAGGTTGGGAAAACTCTCTATAAAATAGCTATCAAGCTGAAAAATAACTCTCGGCATAAGGAGCGCGATAACTTTTTATTAAAGAGAGTTTTCAATAGCAGTTTATTCCGGAGGCGGTCATGAATACCTCAATAAGTCGAATCGTAACGATTTGGATCTTCACCTTTGTCTTCCTGTTTGTTCATGTGGGCGGCGGAGGTTTTTTAAAGGCTCCGGTTCTGGGTTCCGTCGCGTTTGCGAAGAAGGACGACGATCGCCACGACAAGAAGGAGTGGAAGAAATACGAAAAAAAGAAACACGACGACGATGACAAAAAGTCAAGAGGGTTGCGCCACAAGGTCAAGCAACTCGAAAACATGTTGGCCGCCCTGCAAACGCAGTTGGATAACATCGTCTTGACTCCCGGTCCGGCTGGCCCACAAGGTCCGGCAGGACCCACGGGTTCTCAAGGTCCTGCGGGAACTAATGGAGTCGACGGAGCGCCTGGAGCTATGGGTCCGCAAGGTCCCAAGGGCGATACGGGAATTCAGGGAATCGCCGGTTTGGTTGGCGCGACTGGAGATCCCGGAGCCGATGGAGCGCAAGGTCCGATGGGTTCCACAGGTCCTCAAGGTCCGAAGGGCGATACGGGAATTCAGGGCGTCGCCGGTTTGGTCGGCGCGACTGGAGCCACGGGTCCTCAAGGCCCTGCGGGAGCGGATGGTTCTGATGGATTGATGGGCGCAATTGGCGCAACCGGTCCGCAAGGTCCTGTTGGGCCGATGGGTTCCACAGGTCCCACAGGGGCCGATGGAGCGGATGGTTCTGATGGATTGATGGGCGCAGTTGGCGCAACCGGTCCTCAAGGTCCTAAAGGCGATACGGGTATTCAGGGCGTAGCCGGGTTGGTCGGCGCGACTGGAGATCCCGGAGCCGATGGCGCGCAAGGTCCGATGGGTCCCACGGGTCCGCAAGGCCCGGCGGGAGCCGATGGTTCTGATGGATTGATGGGCGCAGTTGGCGCAACCGGTCCTCAAGGTCCTAAAGGCGATACGGGTATTCAGG